>CAZJXA010000204.1:0-1907 GCA_964549785.1 uncultured Phycisphaeraceae bacterium
TGATTTGCCTGTCTGCCTGTCTGCTTATCTGCCCATTTGCCCTTGGCCAGCCCGCCCCCGACGGCATCGACTGGCGCACCATCGGCAGCCCCGGCAACGCCCCCTACACGGGGTTCTCGGACCCGGATGCCCCGACGTTCGGCCGCGGCGGGGTGGGGTACGAATACCGCATGGGCCGCACCGAGGTGACGACCGGCCAATGGGTCGAGTTCTTCAGCGCGGCCCTTGCCCGGCCCGACCGGCTGCCCTTCGCCGACCTTGACTGGTGGACCACGCCGGTGTTGTGGGGGGGCCGCCCCGATCCGTCGTACCAAGGCCCCGGCACGCGGTTCATCGTGCGGCAGGACATCGCGAATGCCGAACTCATCCCCGCAGGAACCATCTCCTGGCGCATGGCGGCAGTCTTGTGCAACTGGCTGCACAACGACAAGCGGACCGATCCCGCGGCCTTCATGTCCGGAGCGTACGACCTTACAACCTTCACCCCGGAGTTCGGCTTCCCACAGTTCAACGACCAACGCACCCGAAGCCCCGGGGCGCGATACTGGATCCCCTCGCTGGACGAGTACATGAAGGCGGCCTTCTATGATCCCGATGGCGAAGGGATCGGCCAGCCCCGCTGATGGCAGCAGCCCGACGGGAGCGACACCCCGCTCACCTACGGCCCCCCTCCCTCCTTCGGCGGCGACGGCACGGGCGAGGCGAATGCGGGATTCCGCTTGCCGGGCTTTGAGGAAATCTACATCCCGCTCCTTTCCTACCCGGAGACCGTGTCGGCGTGGGGCCTCACCGACCTCGCGGGTGGAACGCGTGAGTGGCTTGAAGACGTTTATATTGCTGGTCACCTGCGGCAGACGCGCGTGATCGACGGCACTTATCGCGGCGGTTCGGTTCAAGGCGGCGATGGTGATGCGTTCTTGTATTACGGGTCGGACAGTCCATGGTCGAACTTCACACAACAAGGTTTTCGCCTTGCGAGTTCCGTGCCGTCACCCGGAACGCTGCCTGCTGTCTGCGCGATTGTGCTGCTCATTAGGCGTTCGCGTAGGGTGTTAACCTTGAGGTAAGTAACCCCTTCCGGCTGATTTCACGTGATTTCGCGATCAACCGAATGCGTTATCGGCGCGGCGCGGTAGCCTGCTCATCGCCGAGGGAACCGGCTTGTTGCCGGGCCTCAAGGCATCGGAGACACCGCGATGAGAAAGATCGCAGCCCTCGAAGGGCAGATCATCGTGATCGCCAGCCGGGGTACGGAGACTCCAGCACCCTATTGGGAGTCTGGGTCAGTGGTCGTCCGGCTGAACAGCGTCAACACTGCGGCCATCAGGGCGTCGAGTGCTCAACCCGATCAAGCACCGTATTACCTCCGCCCATCGTCGGTGCTCGGCGGTGGCGCAATTGGGCTCGTTCCCTTCGCCGCGTACGAGTCGGACCACTCGCCCGGCAGCCTTAATTCCGCAACACCGCCCGCGACGGCCTATCCCTATCCCATCTATACGAACTTCAACACGGGTTCGGCCATCCACGCCCTCACCGTCGCCTTTTACGGGCCCATCGAGATCGAGGGCACTGGCCCGGGCATCACGCTGTACCGTGTGAACCCCGTCACCGGCTTCCTCGCCCCGATGCCCGAGTCGGCGTACACCACTTCGGTGGTCGATCGCCGGTTCCTCCGCATCAGCGGTGCCAACGACAGCCCGAACATCCTGCCGCAGGGCGCGTACCGCGTGTTCTTCAACATCACCGGCTCCAATCGATTGTTGTGTGATGACCTGCTGACCACGACCGCCGTGCCCGTCAAACTCCCCGATTCCGGCACCGAGTACGAGTTCTACCTGCGGGACGACTGCACCAGCGCGTGCAACTGCGCCACCACCCTCTGCTTCCTCGCCGATTGGGACGCCGAT
>CAZJXA010000204.1:2007-6146 GCA_964549785.1 uncultured Phycisphaeraceae bacterium
CCGACGACGTCCTCGCCTTCCAAGCCGACTTCGATAACGGCAACGGCGACATCGACAGGGATGGCGACACCGACTCGGACGACACCGTCCTCTTCTACTGCCTGCACGACTTGGGCGGGTGCCCGTAAACCCGCGCACGTCGCCTGACTATCTCCAAATCCACGCCCGCCCCGGCCCATCCGCCGACGGCGGGCTTTTTCATTGGCTCCAACCCCGTCGCGTCCACCATCTGCGCCGTAATTACGGCCATCCCGCCTCCGCATTCAGCCGGTCGGCGTTCATTCAGTTCAACCGCTTCGCCACCTCGCCCACCGTCGCGGCGAGTTGCTCCAGCGCGTCCGTGAGCCGCCACTCCTGGCGGTCGCGATCGCCGGTGGTATTGCTGATGATGCGGACTTCACCGAAGGCAACGCCCGCGTGTACCGCCGCGAGCGCCACCCCGGCGCCCTCCATGCCCTCGGCCACCGCTCCCGTCCGCTGGGCTACACGTCGGGCACCTGCATCGGTCCCGGAACAGGTCGAAACCGTGGCGATCGCTCCAACATGGAGGCCGAATCCGCGCAGCCATCGCAGCACCCATTCGGGTGGAGCGAGCGTGTCACCGCCCAGCAGGGGCGGAAACCCCAACGAAGCCAGCGACTGAAACCCTTGCGGCCCCTCGACGCCCTCATCGGCGATCACGATGGTACTCGCGGCGACCACGGCTCCGATCGCTAACGGCGGCGACAACGGAAGGCTGCCCGCGACGCCGATGCTGAGGACCAAGCCGTGCACCCGGGGGTCCAACAGCCGCGCCACCGCCCCGCAGGCGTTGGCCTTCCCGACCCCGGTTCGCAATACCTCAACCCCGGAAGTCACAACAACCGATCCCCATTCCGGCGGGATTTCCCTCCCCCCGCATCTCAACCCCCTGAACACCGCCGCGACTTCAGCGGCCGCCGCGACCGCAAACAGCACCCGCCGACCGGAAATCGAGAATCCGTCTGGTGAACCTTTTTCCACGGCGCGAGCGTACCAAGGTCGGCCCGCCCGCGGTTGGCAACCGCGAGAAAACACTGCCCGGCCCAGTGAAAGTTCCTGCTAGAATCGTTGTAATTCTGAATCTTCCGACGCTCCTGGTCGGTTCAAGAAGTTGAGGCCCCATGATCCACGTCCCCGCATCCACACCTGCGTTTGGTTCCTGTCGGGGGCTCGCCCTCAAGTGGGTTCTCTTCGCTACTGCCGGGCTCGCGGTCGCGGGGGGTGCCATCGTCGTGTCCCGGGGTGGTTCCACCACCGATCAAGCCTCCATCGCCACCGCGGATCGCACGACCGCTCAAAAAATGAGTTTCGAGATCACGTCCACCGCCGGCGGCGAGCTCGAGGCCCGCAACAAGGTCGAGATCCGAAGCCCGCTCGACCGCGAATCCACCATCGTCGCGATCGTCCCCGAGGGCATCCGCGTCAAGAAGGGTGAGACCCTCATCCAACTCAACGCCGAGGAAATCCAGGACAAGATCGACGAGCAGACGACCCGTGTCCGCTCCGCTCGCGCCGAGAAGGTCAACGCCCAGAACTCGTACGACATTCAGGTAGTCGAGAACTCCACCAAACTCCGCCAGGCTGAACTCGACGTCGAGGTCGCCAATCTCGACCTTGACCAATGGCGCTACGGCGACGACGCCAGCAAAAAGCAGGAACTCGACCTCGCCGTCCAGAAAGCCACGGTCGAACTCGAACGCCTCGCCGAGCGCTACGCCCGCAGCCAGGAACTCGTCGCCGAAGACTTCCTCAGCAAGAACGAGATGGACAGCGACGAGGCCGCCTACATCCAGGCCATCAGCGAATACCAGAAGGCCGCCCTGGCACGCAGCACCTACGCCAGTTTCGAGTCCCCCAAGGACGAAAAAACCAAGTACTCCGCCGTCGAGAAAGCCGTCGCCGAGTTGCAGCGGGTCAAACTCAACAACGTCAGCGAGCTCGAGATCAAAGAGAGCAAACGCGACATCCAGGCCAGCGAGTTCGAGCAGTCCGAAACGCTCCTCGCCAAACTCAAGACCCAGTTTCAGAACGCCACCGTCAAGGCCCCGCAGGACGGCCTTGTGGTCTATGGCACCAGCGTCGATGGCAATCGCTGGGGCGGTGGTAACGGCCCCTTCCAGATCGGCCAGCAGGTTTACAGCAATCAACTCCTGATGATCCTGCCCGACACCTCTGAGATGGTCGCCTCGGTCCGCATCCACGAATCAATCGCTGGCCGCATCACGCCCGGCATGCCGGTCGATGTCAAAATCGACGCTGCGGGCGGGCGCGTCTTCCCGGGCACCGTCGAGACCATCGGTGTCATGGCCGAATCCGGCGGCTGGCGCGACCCCAACCTCCGCGAATACATCGTCCGCATCGGCCTCGAAACCGGCGACGCCGAGCTCAAGCCCGCCATGCGATGTGAAGCCCGTGTCGTGATGGACGGCGTCGAAGATGCGCTTGCCATCCCCCTTCAGGCAGTCTTCTCCGACGGCCCCGTCCGCTTCGTCTATGAAGCCCGCGGCGGCAAGTTCGGCCGCGTCCCCGTTCGTGTTGGCCGTCGCTCCGACACCTTCGCCGAAATCAAAGCGGGTCTCGATCCCGGCGACACGGTCCTCCTTCGCGAACCAACCCCGGGCGAAGTTCTCAGTGAGCCTTGGGCACCCGCCGCCCTCACCCTCGCCGGATACACCACAGACGACAAAGGCCAAGTTATCGCCGAAGGCGGCGGCGGTCCCGGACAAGCCGGCGGCGGCCGCGCCGGTCGACCCCAGCGGGCAGCCGGCCCCGGCAAAGGGCGACCCGAAGGCACCGCCGATGGAAAGGGCACCACAGACGGCGGGCCCGGCCGATCGACGGCCGACACGAAACCTGGGCCCGATACCACTGTCGCGGCAGAGGAAAAGGCGGAGCCCGAGGCAACACCCATCGCCGCTGAACCCGCCGCGCAGACCGAGTCAGCGCCCACAACGCCCGCGCCCGTGACCGCCGACTCCGCCGAGACGGCGAAACAGAATTCCGGGCACTTGTGAAAGCCGCTCCGCGCTCCAGACACGCCGTGGCGCATCACTTGGAGACTGCTTTTCCATTCCTGACCCGTTTGGGCTGTGAGGCCTTGCGCACCGGGTCTCCGAACAGCCCCGCCGCTTCTTCCGCGACCGTTGGCATGGCCCCGTTTCTCGATTGCACACTCCGTCCTTTGAAAATCGCCGAGCCCGTCACGTCGTTGTAAGCCCTGGTCGGCCCCGCTTTGATCCGCTCGAATGAACTGCGGGCGTTGGCCTCCGAAAACTCGGTCCCGATAAACCGCCTTTTCAAGGCGTGCGCCATCACACCGGTCGTGCCGCTCCCCAGAAACGGGTCCAGCACCAGGTCTCCCTCGTCGCTGCTGCACTTGATGACGCGGTCGAGATAAATCTCGGGAAGTTGGTTGTCGTGGTAGCCCCGGCGTTCTTTGTTGTTCCCCTGCACGCGGCCCCAGTATTGACCGTACCAGACGTCCATGGGCACGCGCATCCCGGCCGGCATCCCGTCCTTTTTCGACATCGTGCGCGGGTCGGCGTAGATCATCGCGCGGTCGGACATTTCGAGCACTCGTTCGGGGTGCCACGCGTGCTCGGCCCCGCCTTTCACGAACCACAGCGTGTGCACCTTGCTGCTGATGAACCGGCTCGTGGTGTTCTGCCCGAAGCGGTAGTGCCAGATGCACCAGTTGTTCATCGCCAGCCCGCGCCCCTTGAGGTGCATCACGATCTCGGCGCAGGTGTCATCGGGGATATTCACCCACAGGCTGCCGCCCGGTTTCAGCAGGTAGTGGCAGAGATCGAGCCACTCGTAGGTGAACTCGAGGTAATCGCCCCGCGGCATGGAGTCGTTCCACTCGTCGTACGCCCGGTTCCAATTGAACGGCGGATCGGCGAAGACCAGCGCCACGGTGTTCCGATGCGTCGGCAGGAGAGCCTTCAACTTTTCGCGGCAGTCCCCGACATAGATCTGCACCGCGGGTTCGGCGATTTCGAGGTCCGGGACGACCTTCGGCAGCTGGCCTCCGAACGTCTGGAGATCGTCACCCGGCGCGGGGGCGGGTGGCCCCGTTACATCCGCGTCAGCGGGCTTGGGTTTGCGGGGGGCGGGTT
>CAZJXA010000205.1:0-6127 GCA_964549785.1 uncultured Phycisphaeraceae bacterium
GCCCGCTCAACGAAACTCCCAGCAGCCGCAACGCCCCCCGATTCTCCGCGAGCCACGCCGCGAACAGGCTCTCCGCCGCCTTCCACACCACGTCGGTTTCGTCAGTCGCCCCGATCGTCGACGCCCGCGTGAACGTGCGAAAATCTCCTGTGCGGCACTTCATCGAAACCGTCCGGCACCAAAGCCCCTCGTCGCGCAGCCGCGCGCACGCATTCTCCACCTCCTGCATCAGCATGGCGCTCAATCGCTCTGGGTCCGCGATGTCCTCGCTGAAGGTCCGCTCTTTCCCGATCGACTTGGCCTGCCGCGTCGTCTCAACTTCGCGCTCATCCTCCCCCCGCGCCAGCCGCTTCCACTCCAAGGCGTGCGCTCCGAACGCCGACGTCAGCCATCCCTCCGACGCCGCCATCAAGTCCGCGATCGTCCGCACCCCGCCCGTGGCCAGTTTGGCCTGCGTCACCTTGCCGATGCCGAAGATCACACCCGCGGGCATTGCCGCCAGCCGCGTTACCGCCTCGTCCGGGTCCAGCACCGTCAGCCCATCCGGCTTTTCAAGGTCCGATGCAATCTTCGCCAGAAACTTGTTCCCGCTCACTCCCACCGATGCCGTCAGGCCGGTCTCGTTCCGCACCCGTTCCCGAATCGCCGCCGCCGCGGCCCGCCCGCCCGCCAAGCCCTTGGTGCCGCTCAGGCCGGTCCATGCTGGCACGTTCGTCAGGTCCAGAAACGCCTCATCGATGCTGACCGGCTGAATGTCCGGGGTGAACGCCTCGAAGATCGCCCGGATACGCCGGCTCTCTTCCACATATTTTCCCATCGACACCGGCACCACCAAGGCGTGGGGGCACAACCGGCACGCCTCAGCCATCGGCATAGCGCTCTGGCATCCGAACACCCGCGCTTCATAACTCGCGGTGGTCACGACGCCCCGAGTGCGTGCCGGATAGTCCTTCGCGACCCACCATTTCGCATCTTCCCCGAGTCGGCCCGAACTGCCGCCCACCAGCACCGGCCGCCCGCGCAATTCGGGGTGGTCGCGTTGCTCGACTGCGGCGTAAAACGCATCCATATCAACGTGCAGAATCACCCGCGCCATGGCCCTGATTCACCCTCCCCCTTCCCTAGACCGCACAGCCTTCATGCTTCAGCAACCACTGCTTCATCGGAAGCCCGCCGCCATAGCCGTGCAACCCGCCCGCCGAGTTCACGACCCGATGACACGGCACGAAAATGGGGAGCGGGTTCCGGTTGTTGGCTCCGCCCACGGCCCGCACCGCTTTGGGGTTCCCAATGCGCTTGGCGACCTCGCCGTAGGAAACCATCTGCCCAAAGGGGATCGCGATCAACGAATCCCACACGCTGCGTTGGAAATCAGTGCCACGCATGTCCAAGGGCACGTCAAATGTTTTCCTGGCCCCAGCGAAATATGCCGTCAACTGGGCCGCGGACTCCATGGCGATGGTCCGTGCAGCGGGTTGGCCACCGTCACCGCCCTCACCCCCCTCGCTGCCGCCGAAACAACACGAAGCCAAGCCGCGCTCGCTCGCCCGCAGGACCAAGCGTCCCACGGGAGATTCGACAACCATTGTCACCACACCATCAATGCTGGACCTCGCCATGAAGACCTCCTGAACCCGATACCCAACCTCCTGAATAGGGTTTCATTATCCTATCAGGAGGCGAACGTGGCCGCAACCGCAAATTGTTGAATTGACGCCGAACCCCATCACAATAACCGTGGTATCATTCATCGTTACCACAACTATTGTGCCACCAATGAATCCACTACCGCTCCAGCACGATCTCCGAAAACGCCTCCCGTTCGAATCCCTCGAACAGGAAGTTTTTTTGAACCTCGCCCGCACGCAAAGCCAGTTGGCCGCACCATTTGAACGACTCTTCAAAACCCGCGACCTCTCCCCGAGTTCGTACAATATTCTCCGCATCCTGCGCGGCAATGGCGGGGCCGGTTGCCTCTGCCACGAAATCTCGGAAATGACCGTGACCCGCGTTCCAGACATCACCCGCCTGCTCGACCGGCTCGAGACGCAGGGCTTGGCCCAGCGGGCCCGCAGCCGCCAAGACCGCCGCGCCGTCCACGTTTCCATAACGCCAAAGGGCTTGGAACTCTTGGCAAGCCTCGATGCCCCCCTGATGGACCTGCACGGTGCGCAATTGGCGCACATCGACCCAACCGACCTCGCCGTGCTCAACCAACTCCTCGTGAAACTGCGATCCAATCCCCTGCCGGGTGAACCGAACTTTTCGTCCATCCCCCGCGTCTAAGTTGTCCAACCCGAGGGTGCGCGCGTGCTCGCATCCGAACAAACCCATGTCTCGCCCGTTGGTAAGAAAACAGGAGTCTTCGTCCATGAACCGTCTGCTCGCCCCGATCGCCGCCACCAGCCTCATCGCCTTTGCCATTGCGGGGGTCGCCCTCGCCTCCAACCCGCCTGCGGTTTCGCCCGCCGCGCCCCGGGCTGCGGCGTACACGGTCGATGGAGGCCACTCATCCGTGGTCTTCAAGATCAAGCATCAGAACGTGGCCAACTTCTACGGTCGGTTCAATGACGTCTCGGGCACGTTCCACCTCGATGCCGCAGCTCCCGAAGCCGGCTCGATCGATATCACGGTGAAGGCCGATTCGGTCGACAGCGCCAGCAGCAAGCGCGATCAGCACCTCAAGTCCGCCGACTTCTTCTCCGTCAAAGAGTTCCCCGAGATCACGTTCAAGAGCACCGGCATCAAGAAGGCCGCCGACGGAACCTTCGATGTCACGGGTGATCTTGCGTTCCGCGGCGTCACGAAGTCCATCACCGCGAAAGTCGCCGACACCGGCACCGGCGAGGGTCGGGGCGGCAGCAAGGTCGCGGGCATAGAAGCCACCTTCATCATCCAGCGCTCAGAGTTCGGCATGAACTTCATGCCGGGCGGCCTGGGTGAAGATGTCAGCCTGATTGTCGCCCTCGAAGGCGGCCTCAAGTAAGAACCCTGTCAGATCCCCGTGCCGAGCCCTGGCGGGCCCGCCACGGATTCAACGCATTGCATTCGAATTCGCCCACCCGGATTCGTAGTCTACCGCAACAGCCTCCGGGTCCGACGTCGGCGATCTTCGCCGCGGATGGTGTCTCTCGTTCGGCTCTTTTGGAGTCACGCACATGGATCCCGCCGTCGTCAAACAACTCGCCCTCGGCGGCATACCCCCGGTTATCGCGACCGCGCTTCTTTGCATCCTGCTCGCACGATCTCCCGCGACGCGGCGCTCCTCCCTGCTCTCACTCGTGGGCGTGCTCGTCATCACACTCACCACGCTCGCACTCGTGATCATGCCGATCACCTTCAAGTTCGCCAGCGCCGACAACCGGCTCCCCTGGGCCATCGGCATCGTTTTCGCCGGGATGCTGGTCGCGGCGACGCTCGGCCGAGGCATCCGAATACTCGCACCGATCACGCTGGTTGCCGCCACGGGCTTCGCGCTCTTCAGCATCCTCAAGAACTCCACGCCCCTCGCTATCGGCGCTCACCTCGGCGCGGCGGCCCTGGCGGGTGTGATCATCTCGTGGGCCGCGGCAAAGGCCGCCTCACCCGGCCCGACCGCACCGGCCGGGAGCGCTGCGAATCGACCGACCGCCCCCCCGGCGAACGGGCCCGCCCTTGCGCGAATCCTGGTGCCACTCATCGGCGCGAGCCAGATGCTCGTCCTGGGCATGTCCTCTCTCAAATACGCACAAATCGCGGGCCTTTTCGCCGCCGCCGCGGGCGGGGCGTGCCTTGCTTGGCTCATCCGCAGGTCCGTGCGCATCCCAGCGGAACTCGCAGTCGCACTCTTCCTCGCCGCGGCACTGGTCGTCAGCATGGGCGTGGTCCTGGGTTCATCCCCCTTGCCAAAGGCATCGCTGTTGGGTGCGCTCGTGCTCACAAGTATGGCGATGGCGGCCGTCGCCACCATCGGCCCGCTGGGCCGCCAACGAGGCTTCAAGGCGTGGGCGGTCTCCATCGCGCTGCCCGCCCTCCCCATCGCGGCCGGGCTTGCCATCGCGATCCTCAATGAAGACGCCGCCGACACGACCGACTTCGACTATTGATCGGGTTGGTTCCGCTCCACTTTCCGTCCCCATCCTTCGAGGTTTAACCATGCTCACCCTCCGCCCCTCCAACGCCCGCGGGCACCTCAACTTCGGCTGGCTCGATACCTACCACACCTTCTCCTTCGGTGACTACCGCGACCCCGCACACATGTCGTTCCGCTCGCTCCGCGTCATCAATGAAGATCGCGTCGATCCGGCCCGCGGCTTCGACACCCACCCGCACCGCGACATGGAGATCATCACCTACGTGGTCTCCGGTGAACTCAGCCACAAAGACTCTTCCGGCGGCCATGGTGTCATCCGCCGCGGCGACGTCCAGCACATGACGGCGGGCTCCGGCATTCAGCATTCCGAATCCAACGACTCCAAATCCGAGAAGGTGCACCTTCTCCAGATCTGGATCATGCCCAAGGCCAAGGGCCTTAGGCCCGGTTACGACCAGAAGCACTTTACCGACGACGCCAAGCGCAACACGCTACTTACCCTTGCCTCGCCCACCGGCCGGGAGGGCTCACTCACCATCCAGCAGGACGTCACCCTCATGGCGTCCATCCTCGATGCGGGCCGGTCGCTTTCTCACGACCTCGGGCCCGGTCGCCACGCCTGGGTCCAACTCGTCGCCGGCCCGCTCACGGTGAACAACGTCCCGCTCGCGCCCGGGGACGGTCTCGCAGTATCCGACGAATCCGCGCTCGCCTTCTCCACTCCAGCGAACGTTTCCTCCCCTGCCGAGTTCCTTCTATTCGACTTGCCCTGAACGAAACGTTGCCCGGACCCTTTTTCGCCGAAATGCCCCGTGAACCCCGTTTCACTCCCTGATCATCAAACTCCTGCGTCGGCGCTTCAATCTCTTAGCGTCGGCAATGCTGCCCGACAGTTCGCGATGGATTGTGTGGTCAGTCTCTGGCCGGTCACCGCGAAAACGAGGAACTATTTTTTTACAAGAGGTGCCCCCATGGCAGCCCCCATTACCGCGATCTTTGACAACCATTACGCCGCCACCGAGGCTGTGTCCGGTCTTCGTGCTTCCGGGTTCCCCGAATCCGACATCAGCGTCCTCACCTCTGACAACGAAACCACCCGTAACACCTTCGGTGTTACGACCAAGAGCAAACTCGGCGAAGGCGTGGCCATTGGCGCTGGCGTCGGCGGTGCAGTCGTTGCTCTCGTAGCGGGTCTCACCGCCGTCGGTGCGATTGCCACGGGCGGTATTGGCTTGCTCGCCGCCGGACCGATCGTCGCAGCGCTCGCCGGTGCAGGCGCGGGCGCAGCCGCTGGCGGTCTTCTCGGCGGCATGATCGGCCTCGGGATCCCCGAGCACGAAGCCAAGTTCTACGAAGACAAGATCGCCAAGGGCGGCGTCCTCGTCGGTGTTCTCGCCGACGGCGACCGCATCAAGATCGCGAAGGAAATCCTCAAGGCCCGCGGCGGCGAGAGCGTCACCAAGGGTTAAGCCCCCGACCGAAGGCCGGGAGAAGCTTCCGTCCCTTCAACATCTGAATAGACCCCAATCATCGGGGTGTCGTAGCGGGACTAAACCCCCTCGCTTACGGCACCCCGATGTCTTCGTTCCAGAGTCCGGGTTTGGCCGCAATGAACGCCCGCATCAACGCCACACACTCCGCGTCGTTCACCACCGAAACATCGACGCCCTCGGCCCGCAGCCAGTCTTCCCGCCCCATGAAGGTTTCGTTCTCACCGATCACCACCACCGGGATGCGGTGAAGCACGGCCGTTCCGCTGCACATCGCGCAGGGGCTCAGGGTCGTCGCCATCAGCAGCCGATGCCAGTCGCGGCGTCGCCCGGCGTTCCGCACGCACGCGGTCTCGGCGTGGGCCGTCGGGTCGCCCGTTTGCACCCGCATGTTGTGGCCCCGGGCAATGATCGCGCCCGATTCATCCATCAGCGCTGCGCCAATCGGGATTCCGCCCTCCGCCAAGCCCTTCCGGGCTTCGTGGATCGCCGCCTCCAAGGCCCGACGACGAAACTCCTGGGAAAACAGCGGGGGCGGAGGGTGGTTCATAGTGACGATTGTTGG
>CAZJXA010000206.1:0-6124 GCA_964549785.1 uncultured Phycisphaeraceae bacterium
CCCCGCCGCCGTAAGACCCGCCGCCGCCGGCTCCGCTCCGTGAATAGTCGTTGGACATGACTTTCCTTTTCCGTAAGGCCATTTGTAGAAACTGGAACGTGCCTCAGGCTGTCGCCCTCAACACCAGCGCGGCGTTCTGTCCGCCCTGAGAACTGGAACACACCAGAACCGTCTGACACCGACCGGCGCCCGGACTTCCCGGGATTCGGCCTTGATGCACCATCATTGACCCGATCGCCGCCTGAAGCCCGCCGTTGCCGGCGATGCAGTCGCCCCAAAGCGGAGCGAGCATGACGCGCGGGACCGCCCGGTCGCCGAAGATGGCCCGCAGTGCGCCATCTTCGCCCGCATCGAACGCGGGAATGCCGCAGGCTTGCGGCACCACTGCATCGATGGTGGCGGCACTCACTCCTGCATCCGCGAGCGCCGCCAGGATCGCGCGGCGCAGCCCGTCGTTCACGCGGGGAGCGCGCTCTTCACCAACGACTGTGGAAAATGGAGGAATCGCGCGCGGGCCGGATTGAGCGTTCCCGAACCCCGCGATCTGGGCGTATACCTTCGCACCCCGGGCCTGGGCGGAGTCGAACGTCTCGAGCACCAGAATGCCGCCGCCCTCGCCGGGAACCGTTCCGGTGGAAGACGGTGAATAGGGCCGCAGCGCCGTGGCCGGATCGGCGGCCAAGGGAAACGTCGCCAACCTCCCCATCACGGCCAGACGGGCAATGCCCATGAGGCTGACCTTGGATTCCGCGCTGCCCGCAAACCCGGCGTCGGCCGCGCTGCGCTCGATCACGCGGGCCGACTCACCGATGCACAAAAGCCCGCTGGCCTCGCCGCAGGTGAGCGTGTTGCTCGGCCCCTCGGCGCCGTGCACGATCGAGACGTGGCAGGCCGGCATATTGGGAAGGTATTTCAGCATCCAGAGAGGCTGGAGATTTCCCATGCCGCCCATCGCCTGCTCAGCCAAGGCTTCGTCCGGATCGGAGATGGTTCCCCATGCCCGCGTGGTCCAGCCCGCTCCGGGCCCGCTCAGGGCCGCCTCGGGGGGCCGCGATGTCACCATCGCCGAGGCCAATTCCTCGGTTTCCGCGGCGATCAATCCGGCCCCGATATGACATGCCAGGCGCTCGCGCGGATAGGTGGGGGCGACCGCGGTTTCGCTGGCGCGGGTAATGAATCCGGCGTCGTCAACGGCGAGTTTGGCGGCGGCCACCGCGATCTCGGTGTCGCGGGCCATGACCTTGACGGCCTTGCGGTAGCCCTTGGGGACATAGTCTTTCGCAACGAAATCGCGGATCTCGCCGACGATCGGGCAAGGGAAACCGGAGGAGTCGAAGCGTGTCGCCGGCCCCAAGCCGCATCGGCCCTCTAGGATCGCCCGCCAATGGGCCTCGATCCCGATTCCCAAGGCGGAAACCACCCCGACACCTGTGATGACGATCCGGCGTTTGCTCACGTTGCGCCAAGTCTACGCAAGGGGCGAGTTTGAGCCGCCCCCAAGGGGTTCCCGGAATCGAAACCCAAACCGCGTCGCCGGTGTATACGCCGTTACCAGAATCCTGCCCGTCGGCCCAGAGGGAATTGACGTCATGAACAACCGCATGAACCCGAGCCGCGGCCCCTCCTTCGTACGCATGTGGTGGTGCGCCGCGTTGGCCGCGCTGGCCCTCCTGTGGACCACGCCGGCGGTGGCCCAGGATGATGAGTACACCGACGAGGAGGGACGCACGGTCGCGGAGATGCCGGCGCTGCCGCCGCCCGACACCCAGGCGGGAAAGCAACTGGCGTGGATTCTGTCGGTCTTGAACGGAGCCCCGCTGGGTGGGGCCGCTGAGCGCTTCAATGAGCGTTTCCTCGAACAGTTCACGGGTGATCAACTCGAAAAGGAACTCAAGAGCCTGCGGGCCGGGGCCTTCAAGAACAAGACCGTGGACATCGTTCGCGTGCTCGGCGAAGGAAAGGACGATTCGATCGAGGTGGTGATCCGGGGCAAGGGCACCAAGCGGGTGCTGTCGCTGTTTCTGGTCACCGACGAAAAGAACGGCAAGATCGCGGGTCTCCTCTTCGGTCCCGCCGGCGGGTTCAGCGACGACGGCGAAGAGGCGGAAATGGCCGACTGGGATCAGTACACCGGCGACATGGGAGAGATGAAAGGCTCGGCCTCATTCGGCGCCTACGAGCTGGTGCCCCGCGACAAGGACAAGCCCGCGGGTCCGTACCTGCTGTCCCCCATTCACGAGTTCGGCGAAGACGAGCGCCTCGCGATCGGGTCGTCGTTCAAGTTGTGGATCTTGGGCGCTCTGGCTGAAGAAGTCGCCGCCGGACGGCTGGCGTGGGATCAGCCGGTCACAGTCCGGGAATCGTTCAAGAGCCTGCCCAGCGGCACGATGCAACTGGAGCCTCCGGGGACGCCGCACCCCCTTGCCTACTTCGCCGCCCAGATGATCTCTATCAGCGACAACACCGCCACCGACCACCTGCTGCACCTGGTTGGCCGTGAAAAGGTCGAGGCCTATATGGCGACCGTTCACTCGATGCCGGGTCTCAACAAGCCGATGATCTCGACGCGTGAGATGTTCACGATCAAGTTGTCCGCCGATCGCGACCTCTTGGAGCGTTACGCCTCCGGCGATGAGCTGACCCGACGCGAGATGCTGGCGGAAGGGGGCGAGGTGTACACCGGCGTTCCCAGCATCATTCTCGCCTCGGCGTGGAAGAAACCGGTGGGCGTGGACCGTGTGGAATGGTTCGCGGGTCCGCACGATTGCTGCCGCGCAATGGCCGATCTTCGCCGTCTTGAGCAACTGCCGGGCATGGCCCAGCTGGGGGCCGCGTTGCGCAAGAACCCCGGGCTGCCACAAAAATCGGGCGTGTGGAAGAGCGTCGGGTTCAAGGGCGGCTCGGAGCCGGGCGTCATGAACCTCACGTTCCTTCTGGAACGAACCGACGGCCGCTGGTTCACGCTCTCGGCCGGGTGGAACGACACCATGAAGCCGCTGGAAGAAATCAAACTCGTGGAGATGGCGCAGCGCGGCATCGACATGCTGGCGGGCTTCGAATTTGAGAAGGACGCCGAGGAGCCGGCCGTCGTCCCAACCGCCGAGAAGCCCTGGTAAACCGCTCACTTCGAGAGATCCGTGGCGACTCGTTCACTTCGGACCGTGCGGCCCGGTTCGCAATCGTTCTTCACACCGGGCCAACTCGGCCCCCGACGTAAAGGCATCGGGATACGCCGCCCGGGCCTCGCGAAAATACTCCCGGGCTCCCGCGTAGTCGCCGAGCATCAGCGACAGGTGGCCCGCCCGTTCAGAAGGGAAGGGCTGGTCGATTCGGGCGAAGGGGCCACCCTTGGCCAACGGGCGGGGCGGTGACACCGAGGCCCGCAATCCGGCCGCCCAGGGGCGGGCCCGGGCGCGGACGTCGGTGGGGCCTGGCACGCCGCGCCGAAAGAACGTCGCGGCTTCCGAATCCGCGTGGGCAAGAAGCCAGTCCGGGCGGGCCAGCAAGACCCGCATGAACCCGAGCCAGCGCAGCTCGATGACGGCCACGTCGACGTTCAGTCTGTCCAACTCGGCGGGCAGACGGGCGGGCGCATCCGCCAACTCGAGGAACTCATCGAGCAGCCCCGCCACCTGGCGCGGGTCGGTGTAGACGCGATGGCCCCGGGCCAGCAACACCGAGCCGGCATCGGGGCCGCAGAACACCTCGCGCGGACCGCCGCAGGTGTCCAGAAAGTCTGCCGAGCCGGTCGTGAACGCGTGGGGCGCCAGGGCGAGCCCGCGCTGATTGGAATCGCCTTGCCGAAGATGGAACCGGTCGGTCCACAGGTCGCGAACGAGGTAGAGGCAGGCCGCAGCGCACAGGCCCGCAGTGATCGTTCGGAGCGCGTCCCGGGCCGCAGAGTCGCGCAGCCACATGCGAAACGCCCCGCGCGTGAGCCACGCCCGGAGGCGGGTGCGGGCGACCGGCACCGACTCGGCGATCACCGGGATGGCCGCGAACGCAAAGAGCGGGAGGTTGCGGATCGCCATGAACGAGAGGGCGAGCATGGCGCACGAGAAGAGCCACGTCCACCAACGGATCTTTCCGGCCCCCACCACGCCGAGGAACAACCAGACCATCACCAGCGCAGCCCAGCCGATCGTGGCGGTGAAGACGACCGGTGACAGCAAGGTGGGTGAAAGTTCACCGATCACGTTGCGCTCGGTAAGACCGGCCAACCATCCCGTCGTTGATGATGTGCCGGCCCCTCGCTGGACCACCCACCAAGCGAGGACAGCCAATCCAAGGCCGCTGCCGGCCATCACCGAGGCTCTGCGATTTCGGCTCGGTCGATCCGCACGCTTGCGGGCGATAACGACGATCGCGACCCCGCCCGCCGCGAAGACCCCTGCCGCGACCGCTCCCGGAACGATCAGCGCCGGATCAAGGATGGCCCGCAGGTGATTGAAGGCGACCTCGTGCATTCGCGGCCCGTACGGATTGACGAACGTGGCCGCCACGCTCAGCACGACCACGGACCATGCACGGGCCGCGCTGCGCCGCCCCTTGAAGATCGATTGAAGCGCCCAGAGACCGGCCACCAAGAGACCGAGGGGGAAGTAACTGTGGCAGTTTGTCCAGAGGCATTGCACCACGGGCAGCACGAACAACCAGCGGGTTGGCGCCCGTTCCTCGCGCTCGAGGATGTACAGACCGATCGCCAGGCACCCATACGACACGATCTCGGGCCTCAGCACGAACCGCTGCGATGACGCGACGACCGCGATGGTGAGCACGATGCAGGCCGCCAGCCATCCGCACCGGCGGGCGGCCATGCGGGCGAGCAACCCGAAGGCCCCCAGCATGATGACCGCCTTCAGAGCAACGCAGAAACCGACACCCAAGGAGTCGTTCAAGAACGCGAGTCCGCGGCAATAGAGCCACGCCGATTCGATCCGCGGGGAGCCCGCGCGCGTGAACGTGAAGACGTCGGCCCGGGAGAGCCCGTCGACGCTGATCGCGCGCCCGGTGGCGAGTTGCCACCAATAGTCGATGTCCCACACTCGCCGGAGGCCCAGCAAGAGAACCAGCAACGCCCAGAGCGACCACGTCGCGAGCGGAATGATCTGGGATGTGTCGTTGTTCGATGTGCAGGGCGGCGTTACGCCCGCCGCGCTATCGGCGCTGACGGCCAAACTCGATTGCTTCGTGTCGGACACGTTCTTGGCGGGCACGAACAATCGGCGGACGCCGATCGGTCAGCAGCCGCCTTCCCAACTGGTGAAGAACCCGGCGATGTCGTCGGAATCGGTATCGTCGTCGCCGTCAAAGTCACCGTTCCCGCTGTCAAAGTCGCGGAAGAATGCGACGATGTCGTCGGAGTCCACATCGTCGTCGCCGTCCCAATCGGCCGGGCAGCCGCCGGGCGGAACGCCCAGGAAAAGAACGAAGCCTTCTTCCCAGCCGAAGGGATTCGTGCCGCGGCCCACGATGGTTCGGCCGTCGTCGGAGATGCCGGTCGCGGAGTCGAGATGCCAGCCCGTCAGATTGAGGCCGTAGGTATCGGTGGCCACGTCTTGCAGGAACTGAAACCCGTCGGTCGCGTTCCATATGAACGCGCTGCCGGAGAAGCCCCAATCACCGACAATCACCGAGCCGTCGCCCGACGCCGCGCGGCAGAGTGGAAGGCCGAACTGCCCGACCGGCCCGACGGCTTGCGGGGTGGTGTTCCGGGCCGCACGGATGGGCGTGGTGAAGCCGCTCGGGAAAGGCGGGCGCTGAATCGAGCCGACCGCGAACACCCCGTCCGCCGAAATCCCTTGGGCGGAATCGTACAGACGGATGTTGGTTCCGGTGGAGATCGTGTTGGCGACGTACGTCGATGGGCTTACCTTCCGCCAACGCACCGCGATCTGGTTGCCGGTCGTGCCTCCGCGACCGAACCCGGCGACTTCATTGCCGTCCGCAGATACACCGTTCGCGAAGATGGTCGTGGCGTCCTCACCCGCAAGAAAAACCGGCAACAGCATCGACTCGGCACCCGGGCCGGCGACGTAGCCTGAACCGAACGAAGTCCGGCGTGTGCTGCCGACGATGACGTTGCCGGTCGCCGACACGTCAAGCGCGATCTCGGGGGTCACAC
>CAZJXA010000207.1:0-6104 GCA_964549785.1 uncultured Phycisphaeraceae bacterium
ACCCGGAGTCGTCCGGGCGGGGCGGGCGGTTGCGGGGTCGATGTCGGTGGGGTTAGGGTTGGCGGGGTTGGCACCGGTGGGATCGGTTGTCGCCGGCGCGGGCGGAGGAACCCGAGCGGACAGTGGTCGGGCGTTCAGCCGGTCCACGAGCTGGGAATAGGACGTCTTGAACGAGTTGTCGATGCGCTCGGTGGCGACGGAGGGCGGGGAGCCCGCGGCGGCGGAGGGGCTCAGCGGATTAGAGACTTTGGGTAGGGACGCCTCTTGAGGCAACATGTACGTGCGAAGGCCGATCAGGTTGCTGCCGGCGGTTTGCTCGGTGCCGATGGGGGTGCGGCGCATGTTGACGATTTGCGGGGTGAGCCCGCGGGCCGAGGTGTAGGCGGAGGTGGACCGGATCGTGCCCATGTTGACCGAGGCGTTGCCGATCGCGGATTCGCGGAGGTCGGTGCCGGTGGCGGCATCGGTGGAGAGGGAACCGTCGGTGCGGCGCATGATGCGGTTGTTGCCGGTGGTGTAGGAGTATTGAAACTGCACCGACTCGGTCCCCCGAAGGCCGCGACCGAACATGCCGGAAGAGACCGAATCGCGGCGGAACTCAAAGGTGTCGTCGGAGGCGAGTGTGCTGCGGAAGTCGTCGGCGGCGGTGTAGCCGGCGTCGCCGCGGAAACTCTTGCCGCCGCCGACGTTTCCGGTGACGATGGCGTTGCGGTATTCGAGTTCGCGGGCGAAGGAGTTGTCGCGGTAGTTACCGGTGCCGCCGACACGGAGGTCGCGCTCGAGGCCGCGGCCGCCGGAACGGTCGGCGGTGTCGCGGTAGACGTTGCGCTGGAGGTTGCGATCGAGAGCGCGCCCGGATTCAGCCGCGGACTGGGCGTCGGCCTTGGAGCCCAAGGCGAGCAACCCGACAACAGTAAGTATCGGACCAGCAGTTGTTTGGAAGATCGTTGTCGGCCTAGTCATGGGGTGGCTCCGCGAGTGGTCGGGGAAGGATAGGGGTCGCTCCGCCGTGGGCGATCCGTCATTGGTATCGGCTGTGAAGGGATTGGGTTCGCCGGGACGGAACGGTTGGCCGGGAAATCATCGAAGGACCTGTTCCGCCCTCTGAACAAGGGGATCAGACTTGCGCGGTTGGAAGCGGCGAAACCGTTGACGCCTTGACCCAGGGGACTTCGACGCCCACCCGGCGCAGGCTGGCCGAGAGTTGGCCGACGTGGTGCTGGACGTGTCGGGTGTTGTAGGTGTGGAGTTCGGCGCGGTTGAACGGGAGCCAAGGGAAGCCGGACGGGCGGGTGAGGGTTTCGGCGGTCTCGGCCCGGACGCGGGCGGGAGCTTCGAGTTGGACGAAGGCGGCGTAGCGGAGCAATTCCTGTGGTGTGAAGCGGCGGCTCGGAGACTCTTGCGAGAGTTCCTCGCGGCCCGCAGGGTGGAACCCGCCGGGTGACGTGTCGGGCTTCCAGAGATCGTTTCCGAGCGATGAATAACAGTCTCCGAAGCAGAGCGCGTGGTAGGAAACCTGCCAGAACGGATACTTGGCGATGGGCGTGTCCCAGTGCACCTCGGGGCACTTTTCGATGCAGGCGTGGAGCATCGCGAGCGAAGCCGCGAGTTGCGAAGCGAAGAGGGCAGGGAAGTCGAGCATGGTTTGACTCCGTGATGAGGCTTGGTTGACCGTGGCGCGGGGGTGGCGACGAATCGTTCGGATGCGGGATGGGGAGATTGATAGGATGCGCACCATGGCATCGATGGACCGATCCAAGCGCGAGGGTGACGGGCGGGCTTCGGGCGGCCCGGAGCAACCGCCGACTGGCGGGCGCGGTTCCGCGCGGGCCGCCTCGGGGTATCCGCGGGCGGTCGACCGATTGATCGAAGAGTTGGTGCGGCTGCCGGGGATCGGGCGGCGGAGCGCGGAGCGGCTGGCGTTCCACATTCTTAAGGGTGACGAGGCGGCGGGCCTGGCCCTGGCCTCGGCGATTGTTGATGTCAAGAAGACGGTCGGGCACTGCCCGGTGTGCTGGAACCTTTCGGGCGGGGGACGGTGCGAGATCTGCACCGATTCGAGGCGGGACCACGCAACGGTGCTGGTGGTTGAGGAGCCCCGCGACTTGATCGCGCTGGAGCAGTCGGCGATGTTCAAGGGCGGGTATCACGTCTTGATGGGGCGGCTGAGCCCCTTGGACGGGATCGGGCCCGAGGAGCTGACCATCGACGGGCTTGCGTTGCGGGTGCAGGATGCGGGAGCGAACGCCCTGGGGGTGGCGGTTCGGGAAGTTATACTGGGTTTGAACCCGACGCTTGAGGGCGACGGGACGTCGCTTTACCTGGCGGAGATATTGCGGGGCGAAGGCGTGAAGGTGACGCGGCTGGCCCGCGGGCTTCCCACCGGCTCGTCGCTTGAGTTTGTGAACAAGGCGGTGCTCGCGGACGCCATCGTGTGTCGGCAGGAGGTGCGGTGAGGTTCGACACGTTCCAGCATATGAAACTCGGCCAGTCGATGAAACTGGCTCCGCGGATGATCCAGTCGATGGAAATTCTGCAGATGCCCCTGGCCGAGTTGGAGGAACGGATCGAGCAGGAACTGGAGAATAACCCGACACTCGAGATCCTGGAGCCGGGGCAGGACATGCCGCCGGTGGAGGGGGCGGGCGAGATCGTGAGCGACGACCCGATGGACCGTGACCGTCCGATGGAGATCGATGAGACCTCCGGCACGGAAGACTTCGAGCGGCTCGATTCTTACGAGCACGCCAACCCCGAGGCGAGCGAGAACGAGTTTGAGAGCGTGGAACGCGCGGTCGCGGAACGGTCGTACGACGATCTTTCGGAGTATGCGCGGCGGGAGAGCGGGGGCGACCGCGACGCCAAGATGGACGCGATGGCGGCCGCCCCGGCGCGGCATGAATCGCTGGCGGAGCAATTGCGGGATCAATGGTCGATCTGCGATGTCGACCGCTTGCTGAAGCCGCCCGGCGAGATGATTATCGCGTTTCTGGACGACGACGGGTATCTGCGCACCCCGCTGGAGACGATCTTGGATCGGTCGCCCCGGAACGAAGGCGGGCCGGTGGTGACGGTGGAACTCTTGCAGCGGGCGTTGGAGGCGGTTCAGTTGTTCCTGGAGCCGGCGGGAGTGGCGGCCCGGACGCCCGCGGAGTGTCTGCGGCTGCAACTGGATGCGCTGGAAGCGGAGTTGGAGGAGCAGCACGACGACGCGTGGCCGGCCGAGACGTTTGCGCACGCACGGACGCTCGTGAACGGGCACCTTGATGATCTGATGCAGAACCGGTTGCCGAAGGTGGGAGAGAAGACGGGGCTGTCGATTGTGGAGATTCGGTCGGCGTTGTCCTTGCTCCGGCGGTTGAGCCTCGCCCCGGCGCGGCGGCTGGTCGAGGACGCTTCGCGGCCGATTATCCCGGACGCCGTGGTGGAATACGACCCGGACGGCGACCGCTACATCGCGTACCTGAACGATTCGCGACTGCCCAACCTGCGGATCAATCAGGAGTATGCGAAACTCACGAAGGACCGGGGGGTGTTGAAGAAGGACAAGGAATTTTTCCGAACCAACATCTCGAACGCGCAGTGGCTGATGGAGGCGGTGCAGCAGCGCCGGAACACGCTCTTGCGGGTGGTGAATTCGGTGGTGGCCGCGCAGCGCGACTACTTCGACTTTGGTCCGCAGGCGCTCAAGCCGCTTCCGATGACCGGGGTGGCGGAACAATTGGGGATTCACGTGGCGACCGTGAGCCGGGCGGTGGCGGACAAGCACCTGGCAACGCCCCGGGGGATCGTGGCGCTGCGGAAGTTTTTCTCGGGCGGGCTGCAGACCACCGGCGAGGGCGGCGGCGAGGACATGGCGTGGGACGCCATCAAAGCGGCGCTGCGGGACGTGGTCGATGCGGAAGACAAGACCAAGCCGCTGAGCGACGAGGCGTTGGTGGAGGAGCTCAAGAAGAAGGGGATCGACATCGCGCGGCGGACGGTGGCCAAGTATCGGGATCAGTTGAGCATCCCCGCCGCTCGGCTGCGGAAGCGGCATTAGGCGGTTCCTGGCCTCGTGACCTCGTGACCTCGTGACTTCTTGTTCCTCTCCATACCCTTGGGCTGATGCAGCCGTTGCCGAGCACTTCGAAGGTCTATGGACGCCGCCAGGTGCTGGCGGCCTTGAAGCAGTATTGGGGGTATGACGATCTTCGTGAAGGCCAGGCGGAGGCGGTTCGGTGCGGGTTGTACGGACGCGATTCGCTGCTGGTGATGCCCACCGGCGGGGGGAAGAGCCTGTGCTTTCAGTTGCCTGCGGTCATTCGGGACGGGCTCACGGTGGTGGTGAGCCCGTTGCTGGCGCTTATGAAAGATCAGGTGGATGGCCTCTGCCTGAACGGCTTCCCGGCGGCGACGCTGAACAGCCATCTGCCGCTCGCGGAGCAGCGCGAGACCGAGTCGCGTGTTCGGAGCGGCGAGGTGCGGTTGCTCTATGTCTCGGCGAAGCGGATCTTCACGTCGGCCTTCGAGCGGCTCGCCCGCGATGCCGGGGTCCACGCGTTTGTGATCGATGAGGCCCACTGCATCAGCCAGTGGGGTCACGACTTTGTACCGGAGTACCGGCAACTCTCGACGCTCCGCGGTATTTTTCCGGGAACGAGCGTTCATGCCTTCACAGCGACCGCGACGCCGAGGGTGCAGAAGGACATCTGTGACCAACTGAACCTGCACGACCCCGAGGTGATGGTCGGGAACTTTGACCGACCGAACCTGATGTACGAGGTGCGGACCAACGAGGGCGACCGCAAGGAGGCCCTCGCCGAGATCTTGCGACCGTACCGCGAGAGCAAGAACAGCATCCCGGCGGACGGCGCGGCGATTGTCTACTGCATCAAGCGCAAAGACACGGAAGGGTTCGCCGAGTTTCTCACCTCCAAGAAGATCAAGGCACGGGCGTACCACGCGGGGTTGTCGCCGGCGGCCCGCAAGTCGGTGCAGGACGACTTTGTCAACGAGCGGTTGAGCGTGGTGGTGGCGACGGTGGCCTTCGGGATGGGGATCGACCGGGGCGACGTGCGGATCGTCGTACACGCCAACATGCCCAAGACGATCGAGGCGTATCAGCAGGAAACCGGCCGCGCGGGGCGCGACGGGCTGCCGAGCCGGTGCATCATGCTGCACTCCTACGGCGACGAAAAGGTGTGGGAGTTTCTGATCGAGCGCAGCACGGAGATCATCGAAGAACCGGCGATCCGGCGGGCGGTGCGCGACGAGCAGCGCCGGTTGATGGGGCACATGGCCGACTATTGCAACGACCGGGGGCGCTGTCGGCACGTCGGCGTGGTGCGGTATTTCGGGCAGACGATCGAGCGGGTGCTGTGCGGGGCGTGCGACGTGTGCCGGCGCAAGGCCGTGGCCGGACCGCACGCAGCGCTGGGCATCGAAGTGGCTGCCGGGGTCGCGGGGGTTGGGTCGATGCAACGGGACACGCTCGTGAGCGTCCTCCGGGGCGAACCGCTCCCGTCCGTCCTCGGGAGTGACCTGCACACCACTCGGGCGTTCGGGCATTTGGCGAATCTGCCGCGGGAAACGGTGGTGGCGGGCGTCGGGGAGATGATCGAGAAGGGCGTGCTGGCGGTCGAAGCCGAGACCGTTACGGCGGGTTCGTTGTTCGCGCCGGGTGGGCCGGTGCCAAAGACCTTCACGCTCTCCACGCTTCTGGCGTCGCCGGGCCCGGCCCCCGCGACCGTCTCGCCGCCTTCCGGAGCGGCGGCCGCCAAGTCGTGGAAAAGGCCTGCGGCGGATCCGGGCGCTGATTCGGACGGACAGGAGCCCAAGCCGATCCCGGTCGACCTTGAGTTCGCGGATTTCTTGCGGGGCGTCCGAAAGAAGATCGCGGGCGAGTTGGGGGTGCCGCCGTTCGTGATCTTCAGTGACGCCACAATGCACGAACTGATCCGCGTAAAACCCGTGACGACGGCGCAGCTGACGTCGATCAAGGGCTTCACGATGAACAAGCACGCGATGTTCGGGGCGGAACTGATCGGGCAGATGGCGCGCTTCGCCAAGGAACGCGGCACCACGACCGCCCCGTAAACGATGACCGGCGCGGTTCACGGGAC
>CAZJXA010000208.1:0-6099 GCA_964549785.1 uncultured Phycisphaeraceae bacterium
GCAGCGGGGTGGGTTGCCGGGGACGGTGTGTTTGTGCTGGACGCGGAGTCATCGCTTTGGCGGTTCGCGACAAAGGACGGCGCGCGGAACGAGGATCGCCTTGAAACCCGGGAGAAGATCCAGTTCCCGCTCGCGGCGGAGGCTGTGGGCGATCGGCTGATGATGAGTTCGGCGAACGGGGTGCTGCTGTTTGAAGCCGACGGCACGCTGGCGGGGTCGGACGCGGTTCAATCGGTGGGAACCCTCATGCAGCCCCTGGCGGGTGCCGGGGGCGTCGTGATGATGGAGGCGTATGCGGACCGGTCGGAATCGGACGTGGCGGATGACCTCAAGAAGTTGCGGATTTATGTCCTCGATGACCGGAGCGCGCGGTTGACGGATTCCAAGCGGATCGCGCTACCGGACCCGCCGCGCGGGATGCATTTGCTGAACAACAAGGTGTTGATCCGGTGCGGTCGGGCCACAATTGTCATTTCAGGGAAGCAGCAAGGCCTGGCCCTGGAACGGGGCGTCCGATGAGTGTGTCGGTACGCCGGGCGGCCCTGCTGTGGGCGCGGGGCGATGCAGGGCGGCGATCTCGATGTCGGCATCCAGCCCGGTGATGAGGTCGGCGAGGTGCTCGGCAGCGATGGCCGCATAGGTGAAGCCGTTGCCGGAATCTCCGGCGATGACGTACTGCCGGTTGCGCTCGGGGATCGGACCGATGAGGGCAAACTCTCCCTCGGGTTCGTAGATGCGGCCCCACCAGCGGGCGAGCGTGGCGCCAGCATGGGGCACATGCATCCGCGTCCATCCATCGACCTTGTCAAAGTGGGCGGGGGCGTCGCCGGGCGAGTGGCTTTCACGGTCGTCGCCGCCGATCACGAGCATGGGCTCGCCGTCGGCTGAACGGGCGGTGCGGAGGTAGTGATAAGGGGCCGATTCATCCTCCCAGTAGCCGTCCCAGAGGAGTGTCTCGGGTTCGTGAACCCCCGCAGCGCCGGGCTCGTGTTCGACTGACCCGGCCGAGTCGTCCGACGCGAGCCGGTACGCCACTGCGTATGACGTCGAAACGGTGAGGGGTCGCACCAGTCGCTGGACCTCGGAAGGGAGTTGATGGCAGGCGTAAATGACGTGGTCGGCCTGCACGGTGTGGCCTGATGCGGTGCGGACCAGATTCGTCGCGGTGACATCGACGACCGCGGTTTGCGTACAGACTCGCCCGCCGCGACGAACGACCGCCTCGGCGAGGCCGTCCAAATAGGCGACGGGATCGCAGACGGCCTGGTGGGGGAATCGCAGGTGCGACTCTCCGTGGCCGATCACGGTTTGCGCGGGCGCGGGCACGAGATCGCAGGCGATTCCCGCGGCCTGTGCGGCTTCGAGTTCCTGTTGCAGCAGCCGGTTGCGCTCCGAACGTTGGGAATCGGGAACCACCAAGGCCCCAAAGACGCGCCGGAACGCAGCGTCGATTCCTTCTTCCCGGGCCACCGATTCCAGCCACTCGATGGCCCGCTTGTGGGCCCGGGCCGCGACGCGTGCGGCGTCGGGACCGTGCTCTTGGGCGAGCTTGAAGTACCGTTCATCGAGCGCAGTGACGAGGTGGGCGGTGGATCGCGAGGTTTGGCCGTGTGCGATGGTGCGGGCGTCGAGGATGATTACCGCAACGTTTCGTCGAACGAGTTCGAAAGCGAGAGCAAGCCCTGAAATCCCTGCGCCGATGATGCACACGGTGGTTATTTCGGACTCGGCGAGCGGGGAGTGCCAGCCAATCGCCTCGGCGTGCCACACGCTGTGAGGCTGTTCGAGAATTCGTTCCATTGCCTGTAGCGTGCGCGCGGGAAGCGGGGCCTGGGGTGAAAGGAGGCTAACAATGCACTCATGGCACAACCCCGCCCGTCATTGCGTATCACACCGTCCGTTGAAGCGGCTCCGGCGTCCTGCTTTTGCTCGGTGGAAGAGGCTATGGACGAGTTGAGGGCGGGGCGGATGGTGGTGTTGACGGACGACGAGGGGCGTGAGAACGAAGGGGACTTGGTGTTGCCGGCCCAGTTCGCCACGACCGAGAACGTGACCTTCATGCTGAGTGAGGGGCTGGGGTACCTGTGCCTGAGCCTGACGGAAGCGGACTGCGACCGCCTGAATTTGCACCCGCAATCGGGCGTGAACACCAGCCAGCGGGGGACGGCGTTCACCGTCTCGATCGACCTGGCGCCGAGGTTCGGAGGGACCACTGGGGTGTCGGCGAAGGAGCGGGCGGCGTGCATCCGCATGGCGATCGATCCGAAGTTTGGCCCCGACGACTTTGTGCGGCCTGGGCACATCAACCCGTTGCGGGCCCGCGACGGCGGCGTGCTGGTGCGCACCGGGCAGACCGAGGGCAGCGTGGACTTGTGCCGCATGGCGGGCCTCACCCCCGCCGCGTGCATCATCGAGATCATGAAACCCGATGGCGAGATGGCCCGCGTTCCGGACCTCATCGAGTTCTGCGGTGCGCACCGGCTGAAGATGTGCTCGGTCGCCCAGATCATCTCCTACCGGCTGGAGCGGGAGACCCTGGTGCGGCGGCTGCCGCCGTATGACGGCGAGACCGTGCGGACGCGGGCCGGGGAGTTCCGGGCCTTCCTGTTTGAGAGCATGGTGGACGCGCTGCCGCATGTCGTGCTGACGGTCGGCGGTATCGGTACGCCGCTGTTCGCGGCGGGGGTGCCGACGGACCGGTCTGCCGAGATCGCGGATCGGGTGCTCGTGCGGATGCACCGGCGCAACACGCTGGGTGACGTGTTCGGAGAGCTGGGAACCGGCGAGGCAACATCTGAGGCGTTGGCGAAGGCGATGGAGCGGGTGCAGCGCGAAGGGCGGGGCGCGATTGTGTATCTGCGGACGGGCGGCGATGAGGCCTCGACCGACTTGGAATCACGGCTGCAGCGCATCCGGCTGGGGGCGCGAGATGTCAGCACCCCGCGGCACGCGGGCGGAGCGAGCGGGAACGAAGTTCCGACGCACCTGCGACAGTTGGGGGTGGGAAGTCAGATCCTGCGGAACTTGGGGCTGACGAAACTGCGGCTGATGACCAACCACGCCAAAAGCATGCCGGGCTTGGAGGGGTTTGGGTTGGAGATCGTGGAGACGGTGGGCATGTAACCAGACCGGTTCGGACGCGTCGGCGCACGGGGTCGGCAGTCGCTTCAGCGTACTTTATTGGCGTGGTTCTTGCCGACTCACTTGGGTTTCGCGGCCTCGTCCAGGCCCTTCTGAATCTCGCTCCAGGCGACAAACTTGAAGTTCTGGTTTTCGGCCATTCCCTCGGCGTCGGTGTTTTCACCGTCCTGTGCCACAAAGAGGCCCGCGGCGAACGGTCCGCCCAAGTCAGCGGTGGTCACCGCGATGCCGTCGGTTTCGGTGACACCGTCGATGCCCTCGGAGCCCTCGATGCGGAAGCGGGCCAAGCGCGTGTGGGGCTCGGCGCGGGTGTAGACGGTGAACGAATTGTTGCCCTGATTGGAGCAGATGAGGTAGCCCTCGCCTTGGCCCGCATCGGCGATCGTGAGGCCCTCGATATCGGCGACCAAGTGCCCGGAAGGGCTGGCGGTGGTTGCGGAATCGACGAGGGTTTTCTCGGTCGATGCAGAGTCCATCGATATCTTCCAGATGCCGCGGGCTTCTTCGCCGACGAAGGCCCAGCCGTGATGAGTGTCGATCACCATGCCCTCGGTTTGGGAGTCGAATCGGAGCGTGCGATTGAGGCCGCCCGCGGTCAGATGGCGGTCGGTTATCGAGATGCTCCAATCTTCCAACACACCGGACTTGTCATTGACAAGCAGCCGAAGGGTGTTGCCGACCATGCCGCAGGCGAGGCCATAGGGCTCGTCAACGCCGACTTCAAGAATGGAATCGGCGCGGTTCGGGGTTGTGGACACGACGCCGGGGGAGAGCGACTTCCGCGGGGCGGGTTCGAATTGCTTGAGTCGGCGCGTGACGTTATCGCCCCACCAAAGGAACACCTCGCGGCTATCGCGTTGACCGGTCATGACGACCGTGTCGCCGCCCGGAACCGGCGCTGCATCGACATTGTTCACGCGTCCCACCGGGAGAAATTGGATCTCTTGGCCGGTCAAGGAGTAGACGGCGAGCCCCGATCTCTTGTTCGTACCCAGCACTATGGACCGCGTGCTGTCGCTCGGGTGGATCCAGATCGCCGGGTCGTCGGCGGCGTCGCCCGTTGCCTCGACGGGTTCGGTTTCACGGATCGCGCGAACGGTGAATTCCGGGAGGGCCGCCGCGGCGGGCGCCGTGACCGTTGGCGGCTGGAGTGGAGGGACGAGGGCGACAAGGGCGAGAAAAGTGTGCATGGGGGGACAAGATAGACTGTGATCATGAAGAAGGCACGAACCGAACGATTGGCGTTGCTGCGTCTGGGGATGGTCTCCATCGTTTGGCTCGCCGGAAATACCTACGGGCAACCGGAATCGTCGGTGGCATTGCGCCAAGTTGTCGAACCCGCTCCGATACGGGGGTGGGTCGCCGCGGAGGGCGGCGGGATGGGCGGTTGCGAAGGATGGACCGAGGAATATTTCGGATGGATGGTCGAGCGGGCGAAAGGTGTGGCGGCTGGAGGGAAGGTGCGGGCGGTGGTGCTGGGAGCGGTGCCGCTGGATGAGCCGGACGAGCGGCTGAAGGTCCTGGAGGATCTAGGGGCCGAAGCGACGGGTCTGGTGGTCGATCAATCGAACGCCGACTCGGTCGGGGTCGCGGAGGCCTTGGCGGCGGCGGACCTTATCTTCATCCGGGGTGGGGATCAGTCGAGGTACGTGAACTGGTGGAGGGGAACGTTGACCGAGTCGGCGATCCGGGGGGTCTTTGAACGGGGCGGGGTGATCGGTGGAACGTCGGCCGGGTGCGCCATCTTGGGTGAGGTGTCGTTCGATGCCCGCATCGATTCGCTTTCGAGCGTGGAAGCGCTGACCGATGCGCGACACCCGAATATCACGATCACACGCGACTTCCTCGGGCTGGTGCCGGGGGTCATGTTCGATTCCCATTTCGGGGAGCGGAGCCGCCTGGCCCGCGGCGCGGTGCTGCTGGCGCACGCGAACGAACAATCGGGGCCCGGTGACCCGCTCGCGGTTTGGAGGCGCGATCGCGGGAAGAAGCCCATCCGGCTGATGGGCGTCGATCCGTGCACCGCGGTTATGGTGGCGTCCGATGGGTCGGTATCGATCATGGGCCGCGGGCGGGTGACGACGTTGCTGCAATCGGGGGAGACCACGGTGTCGCTGGAAGCCGGAAAGCCGCCGATGGTGGGGCCGCTGGTCTACTCCGCACAGGACGCGGCGGCACGCGGCGACTTCACTGGAGTGCACCGGGGCACCCCGCCCGAGGCGGTCTCCATTCTTGCCACGACGTGGGATCGCAAGGGGTCGGCGGAGTTGGAGACGTTTCTCACAGAAGGCGGTGCCAAAGGTGACCTCCGGGTTGTGGGGATGCACCCGATGACCGCGACGCTCGAGGGGTCGATGGTGAGGCTTGGTTCTGAAAATCCCGCACCCGTTTCCGCCCTTGTGATCGATGTCGGCGGGTTCGGTGTGCCCGGCTATCCGCACGGAACGGGAAGGTTGTGGGTGGTTCCGGTTTCCGGGAAGCTGGATTTGAAGCACTGAGTGGCCAGGGAAGCGCACGCGTTTTCGGTGACCCTGGCTTGCGAAACCGCCGCCGGACAAATCCTAACAACCCCCCGGTAGCGCGATACGGGCCGATCCCGTGCGCGGGGAGGCTTCCTCATGTTTGGTCTGTTTTCGCTGGTGGGAAAGACGATCACCGCACCCTTATGGCTTCCTTGGAGGGCCTACAAAGGCTTGTGGTGGGCGTTTGACGTCACTCCGAAGACGGTTCGCAAGCCGGTTGCGAAGGGTGACCCGGCCAAGGCACCGGCGGCGGCCGTCGGCAGCAGCCAGAGATAGCGCACGTTCAGGGAACGCAGACGCGGCACGAAGGACAGGGCGAACACGAGTGCGGCCGCACTCCAACCGAGCGCCGAGACTTGTGCCGATTCCACGGTGCGGGGCACGCCCGGCTCGAACGAAATTGGGGCCGACGGCATGTCGAGTTCCGGGAAGCGTC
>CAZJXA010000209.1:0-6061 GCA_964549785.1 uncultured Phycisphaeraceae bacterium
AAATAGTGGTGGGGGTGGTGGGCAGTCCGGCTATGGCGGACACGGTTCGCACTCGGGTGTTCAGCAGATCGGACCGCGCCCGCCGTTCGGTCAACAACAACAGAATCCGGTTCCCGTGAGCGGGCAGCCGACCGGTTCGGCAAACGGCCAATCCACCACCCAATCCCGTCCGGAATCTCGTCCCGCTCCGCGCCCACCTGTCTTGGATGTCGACGGCAACCCGCTTGCCAAACCCGACCCCTTCAAGCCGTTCGAGGAATTGACGTCGGTCGATCCTTCGCCGCGTCTCACGCTCGAATATCCCGGTTGCCCTCCTTCCTGCCGGCTGATCGACCTGTTCTGCCCGATCGGCCGCGGTCAGCGCGGGCTCATTGTCTCACCGCCCAAGGCCGGCAAGACCACGCTTTTGAAGGACATCGCTCAGGCGATACTCCGCAATCATGCGGACGTGGAAGTGGTCGTGCTTCTCGTCGATGAACGTCCGGAAGAAGTGACCGACTTTCGCCGCACCTTTTCGAACCCCGAAACCGAGCAGATGGCCCGCGAGATGCTGGCGCGCGGCGAAGCGGCCTTCCGTGAAAACGGCGGTCAAGCGACGGCCGCGGCCGAGGTTCCGCACAAGCCCCGCTGCCGCGTGATCGCATCGAGCAATGACCACACCATCGAGCGGCATATCGACATCTGCCTCCGCACGATCGACGCGTGCAAACGCATGGTGGAGTGCGGCAAGCACGTCGTCGTGCTCATGGACTCGCTCACCCGCGTCGGTCGCGCCTTCAACAACAGCCGCCGGCACGCGAACTCGGGCCGCACGATGTCGGGCGGGCTCGACAGCAAAGCCCTTGAAGTGCCCCGCCAGATATTCGGTGCGGCTCGTAACACCGAGGAAGCGGGCAGCCTCACCATCATCGCCAGTTGCCTCGTTGATACCGGCTCCGCGGCCGACCAGATCATCTTCGAGGAGTTCAAGGGTTCCGGCAACATGGAACTCATCCTGGACCGCAAGATATCGGAACGTCGCTTGTTCCCGGCGATCAATCTGGCCGAGAGCGGCACCCGCAAGGACGAGAAACTGCTGACCGAGAACGAGGTGAAAACCATCACCGCGCTGCGCCGCCGATTGATGTCGATGAAGCCGCCGGACCAGATCGAGCAGCTGCTGGTGGCGCTCAAACGATTCCCGACGAACGGTGCGCTGGTGGGCGGAGCGGGGTGATCTTTGCTTCCTGGACGCCGCGGAAGATACCTTCGGATCAAAGGCTGAAGAGGGCATCCACGAAGTTCTCGGGGTCGAAGGATTGGACGTCCTCGGGCGTTTCGCCGATGCCGATGAACTTCACCGGGATGTCGGTGGCGTCTTTGATGGCGATCACTATGCCGCCCTTGGCCGTGCCGTCGAGTTTAGTGAGGAAGATGCCCGTGACGCCGGTTGATTTCGAGAACTCTTCGGCCTGACGGAGCGCGTTCTGTCCGGCGGTGGCATCGAGCACCAGCAGCACCTCGTGGGGGGCTCCCTCGATCTGCCGGGCGGCGACGTTGCGAATTTTGGTCAGTTGCCGCATCAAGGGGTCTTGGGTCTGGAGACGGCCGGCGGTGTCGAGGATGAGGACGTCGACGCCTCTGGACTTGGCGGCGGCGCAGGCGTCGAAAGCAACGGCCGCGGGGTCACCGCCTTGCTGGCCTTTGATCACCTCGACGCCGAGGCGTTCGGCCCATATTTCGAGTTGGCGGACAGCGCCGGCCCGGAAGGTGTCGCAGGCGGCCAGGAGAACTTTCTTGTCTTGCGAGCGGAAGGTGTGGCAGAGCTTGGCGATCGACGTGGTCTTCCCGGCGCCGTTGACGCCGGTGACGAGGATAACCGTGGGGCCGGAGGTCGCAGCGCGGAGCGTTCGATCGGCGGCGGGCCACATGGACTTAAGCTCGCGTTTCAGGAACTCGACGACGTCGTCGCCGGTCGTGAGCGTGCCTTCGAGAAACTCCTTGCGCACACCGTCGATGAGGCGGGCCGTGGTCTTGACGCCGACGTCCGCATCGATCAGACTGCGCTCGAGTTCGACGATCAACGCTTCATCGAGTTTGCGGCCCGCCAGGAGGTTGCGGATGCTCTTGACGCCGGTGACGAACGTCTCGCGGGTTTTCTCCAAACCCTGCTTTAGTTTGCCCACGATTGAACTGAAGAATCCCATGAGCGGCATGATCCTGGGTTGCGGTCCCCTGGCAAGACATTCACCACAGAGTTCACAGAGAACACAGAGAAAGACAGCGAGGCGTCGGAGAGCAAGGAGGAAACGGGAAGGGGTGTGTTTGACGCAAACAGGCGGGAGTGGTGGCTCCGTCGGGCTTTCGGTGATTCAACGGCACGGGCTCATTGCTCGGTAGCGCTGGAGGGGTTCGAAACTTGCGGAACGGCCGGTTCGGCGCCGGGGCTTTGAGGCGCCGGGGCGACGGTTTTCGCGATGTTGTCGAGCACGCCGTTGATGAAACCGGGAGAGCGGTCGGTGCTGAACTCCTTGGCGAGTTCGACCGCCTCGTTGATGACGATCGCAGCGCGTTCCTTAGACACCGCGAGTTCAAAGTATGCAAGGCGGAGGATGGCGCGATCGACCGCGGGTTGACGATGGGCGGGCCAGGTGGGGGCGAGCTTGAGCAGGGCGGCATCGGCCGCCTTGCGGTGGGAAAATGCCTTGCCCGCGAGATCGAAGGCCTTTCGACGTTCCGCGGGGGTGAAGCCTTCCGCGCCCTCAAGTGATTTCTCGACCAGGTCGGCGTCGGTCTCGCCGCGGGCGTCGAGTTGATAGAGCGTTTGGAACGCAAGGCGTCGGATCTCACGGGGAGTGGCTTTCATTCGGCGTCCCCGTCGCCCGAACGACGCGTCGGACCGCCGCCCCGGCGCTTGCGGCCACCACCATCGCCATCGGGGCGGTCGCCGGAGCCCTTATCAGGGGATTTTTTTTCGAGTGAGAAGGACTTGCCATCGATGGCGGCGCTGAGGCCGAAGAGAGTCTGGAATGCGGCGTGCATGGCTTCTTCGCCCTTGTTTCCGTGAGCGCCGCCGGCCCGGGCCTCTGCCTGGGCCATGGAATCGACGGTCAGTATCCCGAGGGTGACCACAACGCCGGTGTTGATGCCGATCTGGAGGAGCGCGGGCGTGACCGCGTCGGCGAGGACACGATCATGGATGGTTTCGCCCTGGATGATGCAGCCGAGGGCGACGATTCCGATGACGTTGGCGTTAGTCGCGGCGGCTTCGCACAGGACGGGGATCTCGAACGCGCCGGGGGCCTCGATCACCACGGGCTCGAAACCGGGCAGATATTCGTGGTACGCGCGCCGGGCTCCTTCGAGCAGTTTGCCGGTGATGGACCAGTTGTACCGGCTCACGATGATCACGATGAGCGGGGGGGCGTCGTCTTTAGCGCCCTTGACCCGCCTGCGGACGGCGTGGCGGTTGATGTTGCGTTTTCCCATAGGGTCGTGATGGTAGGGGCGGCGGGGCGGAACGCCGGAAGCCGCTACACCAACTTGAGAGCGTAGAAGATGGCGGTGAAGGCGAGGTCGGCGATGACGATGGCGACGACGCTGTGGACCACGGTGAGGGTGGTGGCGCGACCGACCCCCGCCGCGCCACCGGTGACGCTGAGCCCCTGGTGGCAGGCGATGAGGCCGATCAACATACCGAACACAACGGCCTTGCAGATGCCGGCGCCGAAATCGATCATTTTGGCTTGGGCCAGAGTGTTGTCGAGGTAGGTGGTGTAGGGGATATCGAGAACGAGCACGGAGAGACCCAGCGCGGCGGCGATGGCGACGACGTCGGCGATCACGGCGAGGATGGTCATAGCGAGGACGGAGGCGAGAAACCGGGGAACGACAAGGAAGCGGACGGGGTCGAGGGCGTGGGCTTCGAGGGCTTCGATCTCCTCCCCCACGACCATGGTGCCGATCTCGGCGGCGATGGAAGCGCCGGCGAAACCGGTGAGGACGATGGCGCCGATGAGCGGCCCCAACTCGCGCAAGACCGCCACGCCGATGATGTTGGCGACGAGGGCCTTTTGGCCGAACTGATCGAGCGGTGGCGCGAGCGAGAAAGCGAGAATGAGGCCGACGCACCCGGAAACCAGGGAGACAATGAAGACCGAGCGGACGCCCACGCGGAGTAGCTGAGCGACAATGGCGGGGCGGCCGATGCGGATTTTTTTGGTGACCGCCGCGCGGGCGATCCAGCCGAACGAATCAAGACATAGCCAGACGACGCGTCCGATCTGGTCGAGTTTGTCGAGGAACACGCGGCCGACGAGCGCGAAGGGGCGGAGCGGTGCCGGCAGCCCGCGCGGGGCTTCATTTTTGACGGCGTCGCTCGCATCGGGGACATTGCTCATAGTCGCTCCAAGCTTCGTGCGCCGCGAACGGCCCGGGTCACGCCCGGAGAGCTTCCTCGCGATCGGCCACGATCTTAAAGACGGTGTGCAAGCGGGCGATCTCGAAGATCGCGAGCACTCGCTCGTTCATCCCGCACAGGACGAGCGGGATGGAAAGTTTCTTCGAGAGTTGCAGTGCCTCGACAAGGGTTGCTACCCCGGGGGTGCTCATGTACGACACACCGGCGAGGTCGGTGACCATCCGACGTGGTTTCTGATCGAATCCCTGACGAAGAAAGATCCGGAAGGCGGGGGCTTCGTGGTATCCGATCTCGCCCTCGGGCGCGACCACCACGACTCCGTCGCTGGATGAGACGGACACTTTAATGGGCATGCGATCAGCCATTCTGCTTCAATCCCTCCGACGTTCCGCACGTCCCCGCGCTGCAACCCGGTCCGCACGCCGATCCGGGGGCGGCGTCGTTGGGCAGCCGTTTCACCATGCTCAATCGCATGCCCAAGTCACCATGACTTCCAACGTCGTGGCGTTTTTCGTAGAGTACCTCGTCCATGACTTCCCGGATGATGTGTACGCCCAGGCCGCCCGGCCGGATGTCGTCGAGGGAACGGCCGCGGATCGACGCCGGGTCGACCTGACGGCCCTCGTCCTGGATAACCACCCGGAGACCTTCCACGCCCTCGCCGGTCGCGGCGAGGGGTGTGACAGCGACCCATATCCGACCGTCCGGGTCTTTGTCGTATCCGTGGCGGATCACATTGATCAGCGCCTCATCGACGGCGAGGGCGATCTGGCAGGCCTGCGAATCCGGAAACCCGACGCGTTTAGCGATCTGATTGATCATCTCGCGGGCCCCGCACAAATAGGCGGGGTTGGCGACCATTTCGAGCAGCAGGTCCGGCTTGTCGCTCATCCGCCCGAATCCCTTTCCGCGGCGAACGACCGCCACCGTGATACCGCCTCGCGCCGCTCGGACTCGTTCCACCCGTAATCGTATCCGAAGGTTTCTCCGGTCAGCCGCTCGAGCGTCTGGATCGCGAGGAAGCGTGTGGAGGGCTCCTCGCTATCGAGCATCCGGACAAGGTTGGGGATGGAGGCGTCATCGGCCGCAGCTGCGGCATCCACGATCGCCGCGTTGCGAGAGGCGGGGTTGTCGGAGTAAAAACTGGGGATGGTGCCCGGCCCGCACGCCACGAGCGGAGCACATACACCGAGTGCGAAGATCGGGGAAACACCTCTCACATTGTCCATTCTACCCGCGGCGGCGGGGGGCGAAACTCTGGAGCCGAAAGGCCGGGCGACGCCCGGGGCGGTTTTCAAGAGGAATCTCGATTTGTGGCGCAGCGCAGCGCTTATCCTTGGCGTTCCCTTTTCGAGGAACCGACCAGCGATGTCGAGATCAATTGCACCTGTGAATCTGCCGCACCACGAAGTTGTCCCCATTTTGGACTTCGGCTCGCAGACCGCGCAGTTGATCGCGAGGCGCTGCCGCGAAGCCGGCGTGTTTTCGATTCTGGTGGCACCGTCGATCACAGCCGCGGAACTCGCGGCCATGAACCCGAAGGGCATCATCCTTTCGGGGAGCCCGTTCAGTGTGTACGAGGCGGGAGCGCCCACCTGCGACCCGGGAATCTTTGACCTGGGTGTGCCCGTGCTGGGGATCTGCTACGGGATGCAGTTGGCG
>CAZJXA010000210.1:0-6025 GCA_964549785.1 uncultured Phycisphaeraceae bacterium
TTGTCCGGTTCCCGGGATAGGGGGCAGTCGGTTCAGGAGGACGGCGGAAACGGGCCCCCCGTCGGGGCCGATGAGTTGGAGGTCGCCGTCGCCGACGGAGCCCCAGGAGATGCCGCGGTTGGCACCCGCGTGGTCGGTATAACGAACGGTGGCATCGAGGAAGGCCCCGCCCGCGGCGACGGAGGTCGTCAAGAGATCGACGGTGGGCGAGTTAAAGAAGAGGCCGTAGGTTTGGAGGAGTTGGGCGGGGAAGAATTGCTGGTTGTTGCGTCGAACGGCGTTTGCGGAGAGTTCGAGGAAGTAGCCGCCGTTATCGCTGGCGTCCCAGTACCCTTGGAATTGGACGGTTCCATCGGTGTTGGTTTCACGGGGTGCCGGGAATGTGAACGCGGCGACGACTGAGTTGTCGGCCTGAACGGCGGGCGTGCCGACCAGGGTTCCGGTGGCGAAGTAGCCGGTGGCGGTTGAGTACATCTTGACGTCGCCGGTGCCGATGGAAGCGACATCGATGAGGCGGGAGTTGGCGAAGCGGACGGTCGCGGTGAGGGTGGTGAAGTTCTCGCCGACGGCTGTGGCGGCGAGGGCGACGGCGGAGCGTGGGAGGGATTGGAGGAGGGTGACGGCGCTGGTGCTTGAGTTCACGCCGGCGATTTCGGCGACGGCATCGCTATTGGCCTGATAGGTATCGAAATCGCTCGCGGGAAGCGGGAAAAGGGCGATCGAGGGGAAACCGGCGGGTCCGGCGTTTTCGAGGACGCTGAGGGCGGCTTGGGTGCCGGCGAGAATGTCGGTGCGGCCGTCGCCGTTGATGTCGCGGAGACGGATGCGGGGACGGGTGTCGCTGACCCCGGTCTGGATGATCGGCTGGAGAGAGAATGAAATGGAGTCGCCTTCTGAACGCGTGTTGGTGAGGATTTGGATGGGGGCGTTGAACTGGTCGAAACCGACGACGATTTCCGGTCGGCCGTCGCCCGAGAGGTCGGCGGCGGCGATTGACCAGGGCCCGCTGAGCCCGGTGGCGAAGGTCGCTCCGGGGTTGATTCCTTGGAAGATCTGGCCGGTGCCGGTTCCGTTATTCGGGTGGACGGTGACGGAGCCGCTGCTGTAGTTGGCGACCGCGGCATCGAGGTTTCCGTTGCCGTCAAAGTCAGCGAGGACGAGTGCCCGGGGGAAGTCTGCGGTGTCGGTGACGCCGCTGAAGGAGAACGTTCCGGTTCCGCTATTGCGGATGGACCAGATGCGGTTGGAGGCGGTCTGGAGGAGCACCACGTCCAGGCCGGCGACCGCATCGATGTTCCCGACGGCCATGGCGGTGAAGGCGGTGACGGGGGATTCGGAGGCGGTAAAGACGGTTTGCGGGGCTCCGAAGAAGGTGGAGTTGTTGCCGGTGCCCGGGTGCAGCACCAGCCGCCGTTCGGTGTTGTCGCCGTCAAGGAGCAGGAGGTCGGTGCGGCCGTCGCCGTTAAAGTCCGCGAGGGCGGCATCGACGACGACCGTGGTCGCGGCCGCCCGGCTGGCGGCAGCGTCGAAACCCGCCGCCGAGCCGCGGCTGATGAAGACCGAATCGGGGAAATTCGAGTTGCTGACGGTGAGGAGGTCGACGAAGCCGTCGCCGTCGATGTCCTGAGAGAAGGCGCGGACCGGGCTGGTGGCGCCCGGGATGCGGGTCACCGGGCCGACGAAGCGTCCGTTGCCCGCGTTGAAGGCGACGTCGAGCGTTTTGGCGGAGCGGTTGAGCGTGATAAGGTCGGGGGAGCCGCCGGAATCGAGATTGGCGAGGATGGAGGTGCCGCTTGAGAGCAGGGGGAATTCCTGCGAAAGGGTGATGGAAGCGCCGTCGTTCCGGATCACGCGGATGACGTTGTTGAACTCGTAGTGGATGACGAGGTCGGTGTCGCCGTCGGCGTCGATGTCGGCGGCGGAAAGGCTCCGGGCGTTGGATAACCCTGTCGGCGCCTCCAAATGGTTGGTGAAGATCACCGAGCCGGGCGTGGACTGGTTGAGGAAGATGTTGGCCGTGTTGGAGGCGGTGAATGCCAGATCGGGCCGGGCGTCGCCGGAAAAGTCGGCGAGTTGCATGCGCGAAACGTTGCTGGGGGCCGCGACCGAGACGCCGGCCGGATTGAGGGCGCCGGTGCCGGTGCTCAGGTGGATGGAGAACTCGAAGTCGCCGGCGAGCACGACGTCGCGCCCTCCGTCGCCGTCGATGTCGGCGAGTTGGATGTCGTCAAAGGCGATATCGGCTTGGTACGAGACGGGCGGGCCGAAGGTGCCCGAACCGGTGTTCAGCGTGACCGAGAAGCGGTCGAAAGCGCTGCGGAAGACCGCATCGGCGAGGCCGTCGCCGTTGAGGTCACCGAGCGCGAAAAACGATGTGCTGTAGAACCCCCCGTTGGCGAGGTTGAGGGCGACGGATTGAGGGCCGAGCACTCCGGAAGCCGAACCCCGCCGGACCACGAGATCGTCGCCGGTGTTATCGAGGCCTACAAGGTCGGCAAAGCCGTCGTTATTGACGTCTCCGAGCGCGATCGCCTGGATGGTGTTGCCGCCGCTCCCGAGGCTGTAATTGGCGGGAACGCTGAGGAAGCCGCCGAGGTTGCGAAGGGCCGACACCGTGGACCCCGATGAGGAGGGATTGAGGACGATGATGTCGGGGTCGCCGTCGCCGTCGATATCTCCCCGCGCAATCGTTTCGGGGGTCAGGGTTGCCTGGAGCGGGGCGACGATGATGGGGCCGGCCAGGATGCCGTTGCCGTAGTTGAAGCCGACGATGGCGGTGCGATCGAAATAGTCCACGGCGAAGAGGTCGAGGCCGGGCTCGTTGTCGGCGTTGCCGAGAGCCACGTCCTTGGAATCAAAGCCGTAGTCCTCGCGCGAGCCGATGATGAAGTTGCCGTTGTTGCGGAGGATGGCGGTGCGGGTTTGCGACGAGACCGCGATGTCGAGGTCGCCGTCGAGGTCGATATCGCCCAGGGTGACGCCGGTGGCGTTGGTGACCGGTTGCTCCTGCAGGGTCTCAAAGTCGAGGGTGCCGGGGCCGGCGACGACGCTCTTGAAGACCGACACGGTTCCCGGGGAGCCGGAGTTGGCGGTCACGATGTCGGCGAAGCCGTCGCCGTTGAGGTCGCCGGAAGCGACGCGGACGGGTCGCACGCCCGCGGTGTTTCGGGTGATGGCGTTGCCGAAGCCCCCGGCGCCGTTGTTGCGGAGGATGGTCACACTCTCCGAAAGCGTGTTGGCGACGACCAGATCGCGATCGCCGTCGCCGTCGAAATCACCCCACACCACGTCGGTCGGCTCATCGCCCACGATGATCGCGGTCACCGGGCCGAACGCGGTCGGGGAGGTGCGAAGGGCGACCTCAAGCCGATCGGCCGAGCGGTCGGCGATGGCCACGTCGATCTGGCCGTCGTTGTTGAAGTCGGCGAAGGCCGAATAGCGGAAGCGCGAGGACGCCGGGGTCCCGGCAATCGCGATGACCGTGGCCGCTCCGAAGGATCCGTCCGGGTTGCTGGTGTACACGTGCAACGCCCTCTGGCTGTATGAGGTCGCTACCAAGTCGGCCCGGCCGTCGGCGTTCCAGTCGAGGGCGTCCAAATCCGTGAGGAACTCGGTCGTGGGGAGCGACGAAGCCCTCCGATAGGTTCCGGCGATGGTGCTGCTGAGCGAGAGTTCGATGTATCCCTCGTCGTTCAGGGTCGCTACGTCGGAGCGGCCGTCGGCGTTGAAATCGGCGACGGCGAGGCGCTCGGGGTTCTGGGCGAGGGGCACGCGGGTGATTTCGTCGTACGCCGCGAGGAGTCGGCGTTCTTCGAGCGGTTCGAAAGGGATGGATGTGCCGGCGTGGGAGACGAGACGGCGGAAAAGCGTGGTGAGCATGGGGTTTCTCTCTGCGGGCGGCGGGCGGTGGAACGAATCGGCAGGAGTAGGTAAAACTACCCTTGCCCTCGGGCGACAGGACAAGAGAGAGAAAAGCCGGGCTTATGGGTGAAAGAAATCCGATAGAATTTCGTAACAGTTTGCGAGATAGATGGTTGCGGGATCGGAGGAGGGGGTCACGATCCGTTGCGAGATTCGCGGATCAGGTTTGGGAAGCACAGCGCGGGATGGGACATTTGATGCCAGGCGATCGGCACGAAAGACCCCGCCGGGAACAGTCGGGACGTTCGGTGGAACGAACTACCATTTTTGTATGAACACCGGAAGGCGCACCGTGCGGAGTTTGGCCTGGATTGTCGTGTTCGCGCTGGCGTCGCCGAGCTTGGCGTGGGATGCGGCGGGGCACCGGGCGATCACGCTGGTGGCGCTGGAGGGTTTGCCGGATTCGATGCCTGCGTGGCTGAAGGATCGGGAGACGCAGCTGCAGATCGCGGACCAGAGCGTGGTGCCGGATCGGTGGCGGGGCGTGAAGGTGGCCCAATTGACGCACCTCAACAACCCGGATCACTATCTTGATGTCGAGTATGTGGAGGAGTACGGGCTGACGCTCCGCACGATGCCGAACCTGCGGCACGAGTTTGTGAAGGCGATGGTGTTGGCGAAGGAGCGGGCGGGTCCGGAGTTCAAAGGCAAGCCGGTGAACCCGGCGCGGGATTTGGCCAAGACGGACGAATGGCCGGGGTTTCTAGCGCACGCCACGCTGGAGCAATGGGGGAAAGTGCAGTCGGCTTTCAAGACGGTGCGGACGCTGGAAGGATTGAACGATCCGAAGCGCTCGAGCCAGCTGGCGATGGCCAGGGCCAACGCCGCGACGCACATGGGTGTGCTTTCGCACTTTGTCGGCGACACGACCCAGCCGCTGCACACCACGAAGCATCATCACGGATGGGTCGGGGACAACCCGAAGGGGTATTCGACGGAGTACAAGATTCACAGTTACATCGACGGGGGGATTCTGCGGCATCACGAGATCGGGCCTCCCGCCATCCGGGCGGGCGCGACGTTTGATCGGGTGGTGGATGCAAACGACCCGTGGGGCGATGTGCTGTCGCATATCGAGCGGAGTTTCGCGGAGGTTGAGCCGTTGTATGAGTTGAAGCGAAGCGGGGAGTTGGAGAACGCGGCGGGCAAGGTGTTCATCGTTTCGCGGCTGGCGGATGCGGCGGGGATGTTGGAAGCGTTGTACCAAGCGGCATGGGAAGCGTCGGCCCCGACGGAAAAGGAAATCGCGGATTTCGTGCGATTCGATGGGTTTGACCCGGACGTGGTGGCGGGGGAAGGGGCGGATTGAGGTGGATGAAGAAGGCGCTGATCGATCACGGCGCTCGCGGTTGATTCAGCACGAATGACTTCTCGTCCCAGAGGCGGGTAACGAGCGACGACACCTTGCCGGACTCGCCGAGTTTGAAGGCGCAGGCGACGAGGAGGTCTACAAGGCCCTCAAAATCACTGAGGGCGATGAACTCTCGTTCGATGGTCGGCGGGTTGGTGTTGGTGCCGGCCTGGACGTTGGCGAGATCGCCCATGTTGTGGTAGTTGCCGAGCGGCAGGCAGACGCAGGTGGCCTCGTATCCAAAGTGACAGAAGACGCTGGCCTCGCACGCGCCGCCGGCCATGAGTTTGCGTTGCCACTTCCATGAAGGGCCGGCGGTAAGTTTCTGCGTGGCGGCAACGATCGCCCCGCCGCCCGCGATTTCTTCGGCCCGTGCGGCGATGGCGTCCGAGAGGGTGGGGCTGAAAACGCTGACCCGGTCGCCCACGCGGACGACGGGGCCGCCGCCGATGGGCGAGTCGGCGAAGCTGCGGCTGTTTTCGAGGGCGATGATGCGGGCGGCCAAAGGGATGGTGCGGGAACGGCAGGCGCCGATGGCGCCGATAAAGCCGATCTCTTCGGCCCGGGTGAGGAGCAAACGGACGGGGCGGGTGAGTTCCGCTGCGTAGGGGATCAGGTAATCGAACGCCGCGAGGGCGGCGGCGAGGGCGGCGAGGTCGTCGCACGCGAGGGTGTGAACGAGGCCGTCGTTGAGTTCGGCAGGGGGCAGGGCCCAGACGGCGACGTCGCCGGGCTTGGGGGCAGGGGCTGCAT
>CAZJXA010000211.1:0-5967 GCA_964549785.1 uncultured Phycisphaeraceae bacterium
CGGGAGACGTTGCGATGTCGGAGGGGCGGGTCGAGGCGGTGATGCGGGATGCAAAGACGGTCGAGGTGACGTCGCTGGGGGCCGTCGTGGGTGACGGCAGCACAGTGGTTGCGGAACCGTTTCGGTGGGATGTGGGTACGACGCAGATCGCGGGGCGAGTGAACGTGCGCAACCTGAACCTGGCGGTATGGCTACCGATCGTGACCAGCAACCGGGCCACGGGCGAAGGCCGGGTGAGCGGGAGCGTGGACGTGGGAGCGGATTGGTCGGAGGGGTCGATCACGCTCACGGAACTGAAGGGCGAGATCGGGGCGGACCCGGAACACGGGTTCATTCAGACGACGGATGCTGAGGCGCTGGGGGACCTGCTCGAAAAGCAGGACCCGCGGTTCGCGGCGGACGGGATGTTGTTCTCGGTGCGGGAGAAGATCATCGCCGCGCTGCGTGACTTTGCGTTCAAGAAGTTGACGGTCGATCTTTCGCGGCGGGGCGACCGGACGAAGGCGCTGACATATCTTTCCGGGTTCGGGCGTCACGGGGAAGACCCGCAGGGCCTGAACCTGACGCTCGACGTCAGCGTACAAGACGCGTTTATCGACATGGCATCCAGGATCGCCGCGAAGGGCCGGATTAAGAAGTCGGCGGGCGCGGAATTGGACGATTTTTTCGGTGACGCGGCGGCGGCGGCCAAGGAGAAGCGGTGATGATTCAGAGAATTCCCCGTTTCGGAGGCCCGAAGGCCTTGATGGCGACGATCGGTATCGGGATCGTTGGGATGGGGTGTACACACACGATCAAGGTGGAGCCCATCAAGGTCGAGCCCATCGATATCACCTTGCACATTTATCTTGAGGCGGATGAGAAGTTGGATGCGTTCTTCGGGGATTTGGAGGAGACGGCGAGCGCCGGGTCGGTGGGTGGCCGCTCGGGCGGCGGGTCCAATATGGGCGCTACGGGAGAGGTGAAGTGATGAAGCGGATGATGATTGCGGCGTGCGTGATGTGTGCGATGACGGGTGCGAGTGTGCCGGCGATGGGGCAGCCGTCCAAGGACGAACTCAAGGTTCAGTTCAAGAATCGCGATGGCGAACTGCGCGACCTGAAAAAGAGTGGGACGGTCGGCGAGACCGTGGATGGATATGTGGAGGCGGTCGATGCTGCCAGCGACGCGACGGTGGCGAACCTCGTGAAAGCGGAGAACGCCGATCGGCGGACGCTCTATCAGATTCTGGCCGACGAGATCAACGCGGAGAACCCCAAGGCCCCGGTGAAGGCGACCATGGAAACGGTGGCGATCCGCAATGCCGCGAGGAACGTCGAGAAGGCGGGGGGCGACGAATATCTGCGGGTGGGCAAGGGGCATTGGATACGGGTGAAGGATTTCCCGCGCTTCCAGAAGGTGACGAAGTTGAAGACGCAGGGGAAAGTGGGCGAGACGCCGACGGGCCTGCTGGAGATCGTGAAGGATGCGGATCGCAGCGATGCGGCGGTGAGCGGCGTGGTCGACGAAGAGAACAAGGCTCGGACGGCGGAGTTTGCGGCGGTTGCGCAGCGCGAGGGGACGGACGTGTCGGCGATCGTGAGGCGGATGGCGGATCGCAACGCGGCGAACGCGCGGATCGGCGACATGGTGAAGGATTCGGGCGGCAGTTGGAAGAAGAAGTAGCACCGATTTCGCAAAGGTCATGGGCCTGTTCCCGGGTGGCGGGTTGATTCCTGTTCCTCCGCGCGATGAACCTCGACTAGACGAACGCGTCGGTCGCGACTTCTCATTCTTACAGCGGCCCCCCTGCCCGGCACTCGTTTGCGGCGCGGCTTGGGCAAGAATTCTCCGCAAAGGCGGGAGTAACGTCTTGTCCTTCGGCGGGCAGGCAGCGGGTATTGGGAACGCCCTAGACCCGCTCGCCGCGGAATCCTGCTACCATCCTTGACATATGACCCCTCGGCTCGGAAGAGCCGGCGCGGGTGATTGGTCCGGTTTTCGTGCGAGTCTTTGGGGATTCACTCTGAAGGGGCTCGCAGCCGGCACAGGTTGATCGGTTGAGTCGGCGGACGCCAGTCTTCATCAGTGTGATGGGGGGTTCCGCGGCAAGGATCGAACGAAACGATCTCGACGAAGGTCGGGATTGGGCGTCGGCGGCGGGTTGCCCCCGTGGCGCGGTGAGTGTGGCTGCTTTCGGGCCACGGTCCCGCCCAGGGCGAAGGAAACCACGCGGGTCGATGCTTTACGCGGCCCCTCTGGGCTTTGCGTGCAGCGCTGCCGGAGTTCCGTTTCGGAATTTCGCATTGCGAGCGCAACCTGCCCACGAAGAGCGCGGTCGGTGGAGAGTTGGGGGATTGGGGCGCCGGGCGGCCCCGGCCCAACGCCCCTCCGAGATCGATGCGGTTCCCCGCGATGAAAACGCGGCGGCCCCCCGCAGACGGTTCGTTCGGCACCTCTTGGCGCGTCACCATGGCGAATGTCCCGCTTCCTCAACCTGATGGAGTTGGCGGATGGAGTTGGGTCGTGTTGGCGTGGCCCTTTGGTGGCCTCCGATCGGTCCGTTGAAAGGGCAGGTGTGTGTTGGCTGAATCTCAGATGGTGATCAATTACGTCCCCGGCGAAGAGTGCCGGGTGGCGATCGTGGAAGACGGAAAGTTGGAAGAGTTGTATGTGGAGCGGTTCGCGACGGCGAGCCGGGTGGGGAACATCTACGTCGGACGGGTGATGAACGTGGAGCCGTCGATCCAGGCGGCGTTCGTGGACTTTGGCGTCGGCGAGAACGGGTTTCTACACGTCTCGGACCTGCATCCGCGCTACTTCCCGGGGCAGGATGACGAGACGACCGAGCGCGTGGGGTTCAAGACTCCAAGGCGGGAACGGCCGCCGATTCAGGCGGCCCTGCGGCGGGGCGACGAGGTGATCGTGCAGGTGCTGAAGGAGGGCGTGGGGACCAAGGGCCCGACGGTAACGAGTTATCTCTCGATTCCCGGCCGGTTTCTGGTGATGATGCCGGGAATGGACAACATCGGGGTGTCGCGGAAGGTCGAGGATGAGGATCTCCGGCGGAAGATGCGGGACATCCTGGACCAGTTGGAGCTGCCGGAGAACTTCGGGTTCATTTTGCGAACGGCGGGGATGGACCGGACCAAGACGGAGCTGAAGCGCGATCTGGCGTACTTGCAGCGGCTGTGGAAGGACATGGAGCGGCGGCTGAAGGCCGGCGGGGGCAAGGAAAAGACGCGGCTCCTCTATAGCGAGAGCGATCTCCTGGTGCGGTCGCTGCGGGACCTGTTGACGAGTGACATCAGCGAGGTGGTGATCGACCACGAGGCGGCCCTCAAGCGGGCGAGCCGGTTCATGAAGATCGTGGCCCCGCGGGGAAGCGCAAAGCTGATGCAGATGCCGGATAGCGCCCCGATTTTTCACGCCTTCGGGATCGAGAAGCAGATTCATCTGATTCATGCGCGGGAGGTGCCGCTGCCCAGCGGCGGGCGGTTGGTGATCGACCAGACGGAGGCGCTGGTGGCGATCGACGTCAACTCCGGTAAGAGCCGCGACAGCCGGAACAGCGAGGACAACGCGTACCAGACGAACCTCGAGGCGGTGGACGAGATCTGTCGGCAGTTGCGGCTGCGGGACATGGGCGGGATCGTCATCAACGACCTGATCGACATGCGGCACATGAGCAACCGGCGGGACATCGAAAACCGGTTCAAGGAACGGCTGAAGCGTGACCGAGCCCGCTCGACGATTCTCGCGATCAGCGAGTTCGGGATTCTGGAGATGACCCGCCAGCGGATGAGGCCGAGCCACGAGAGCGTGCACTTTTCGGACTGCCCGTTGTGCCGCGGACGCGGGATGGTGCAGAAGCCGGACTCGGTGGCGGCGGAGGCGATGCGCGACCTGTGCGTGGTGCTGGATATGCCCCGCGTCAAGAAGGTGGAGATGGTGGTAGCGCCGCGGGTGGCGGGTGACCTGTTGAGCACGAAGCGGCAGATGATCAGCCGCGTGGAGCGGCAGTACGGCAAGCACGTGGACGTGCGGGTGAGCGAAACGGTCTCGGTGGATCGGGTGTCGTTCTACGCGTACGACGAACTGGGCCAGGATCTGGAGTTGGGCGAACTGCCGATCGGCAAGCGGCCGAAGGAATTGAAGCCGTGGGTTGATCCTGAGGACGCGGGGACCGACTGGGCCGACAACGAGTCGGAAGCGACGATCCCGGAACCGATAACGGCGGAAGAGGCCGTGGACGATTTTGCAGCGCACCCAATCGAGTTGGATGATCCGTCGCTGGAGGAAGATGAGGGCGGCGGGCAACACGCGGGGAATCAGGGCGACCCGGGTCAGCGGAGAACGGGTCAGCGCGGAGCGGCGCAGCGCGGAACGGGGCAGCGCGGAACGGGGCAGCGAGGAGCTGGGCAGCGCGGTCCGCAAGGCGTGGTTCCGAACGCGGGCGGACCGTCGGGAGTGGGGGCAGTGGGTGGCGAAGGCACCGACGAGGGCGGAAGAAAAAGACGGCGACGGCGGGGGCGCCGGAGTCGGGGCGGCTCGGACGGTGGACCGTCGGAAGCGGCGGGGCAGCAGCAGCCGCCTCAGCAGCAGCAGCCTCAGCAGCCGGCACGGAACTCTGGCCCGGCACACGGCGAGCCTCAGAGCGGACCCACCCACGCGCCACAGCGCGGAAGCGGTGGCGCGGGTGCTCCGTCCGAGCACGCGCATCAACGCGGCGGTGGGCCCATGCGGACTACGCCGGGCGGACGACCGATCATCGTGGGAGACCATGGTGACGAGGAGGTTGATGGACCGGTGGCCGGGGCCGATGATGGTTCGACGGAGAATTTGGCTGGCGGCCCGGCGGGTGAGCCGGTCGGAATGGATGGAGATCCGCGGTCGATGGGGGCGGAGGATGGACAGGAGTCACCGGATGGCGAGGGCGGGCGTCGGCGGCGGCGTCGGCGGCGCCGAGGCGGACGGGGCCGCGGCAACGGGCCCGAGGGCGACTTCGTTGACGGTGTCGCGTCGCCGGGTGGGCCGGTCGATGCCGCGGGCGTATCACCGATCGCGGATGCGGCGGCTGCGGATGCGTTTGCGCGTTCGGTGGAGCGTGGCGCCGGAGCACCCGGCCCCGAGGACGATGGCCCTGGACAACCGGGCGGAGCGGGCAATCGGACGTCGGAAGCGGAGTTTGTTGGCGATGGGAACGACCCCAACGGCGGTGGCGAACATGACGGCGACGGGCGCGGCGGTGATCGGGTCGCTGGCGAGCCGGATAGCGGCGAACCGGCACCGGGCGATGGCGGCCCGCGTCGGCGGCGTCGGCGGCGCGGGCGCGGCGGGCGCTCGGGCGGCGGCGATGTGGATGGTGGGCCGGTGAATCCGGGAGGTGAATCCGCTGGGCCGGTGGCGCCCCAGCGAGCGCCGGAGCGACCGCAGACGGAAGGTCGATCGGGCGGGCGCGGCGATCGAGGGGGCGCTGCGCGTGGCACCAGCGGTCGGGACGAGGGCGCGCGAGATCAGCGTCCTCCCTCGGACGGCCGACGATCGGACGGAGGTTCGATGCCGATGCCCCCGGCGGCTCCGTCTGCGCCGGCTGCTCGGCCGGCGGCGACGCCACCTGGCGCTTCGGCCGCGGGCAAGCCTGCCCAGCCGCGAACGCTGTATGGGGCGACGAAGCGCAAACTCTCGGCGAGTGAGTTGAACCGGCGGCCCAAGGCGGAATGAGGACGTGCGGACGGGGGGTTGCATGCCGCGGGTGATCGTGCTGGGGTCCACGGGTTCGATCGGGACGCAGACTCTTGAGGTGATCGAGCACCTCAACGGGCTTGCGGGCTCGGAGTGCGGGCGCTTCGAGGTGGTGGGGTTGGCCGCGGGGTGCAACTCGGGCCTGCTGCTGCGCCAGGCGGAACGCTTGGGGGTGAAATTCCTCTCGCTGGCGGACGAGGCGACGGAGATCACCAAGCCTGCGGGCGGGCGGGTGTGGCGGGG
>CAZJXA010000212.1:0-5943 GCA_964549785.1 uncultured Phycisphaeraceae bacterium
GTTGGGTGGCATAACCGGCGCGGAGAACCTCAAGCGGCGTTTTGCCCTCCAACTGCACTTGCGGACGCACAAACCAACTGATTTTACGCAATGCAGACACATCCAACGCTTTGAGGACAGCGGGCAAGCCGTCAAGCACGCCATCTGGGGCATCCGCATCAAACTGCCAGCGAGGAAAGCGCAAACCGCCGCGATCCCTCACCGCCAGCAAGGTTCCGGCTTTGACGCGGTCATGCGGTGTCTGCCGCGTTGTACCGAGCAGTTTAGCGACTTCCGGGGCAGAAAGGCTGTCCTGCAGCAACTCCCGGCGTTTTTGGAAGTAGCGAGCGGTGCTTTCGGCTTCCCACTCCAAACGCTCCTGAGGAGAAAACGTCTGTGTTTGCATCAATGCTTCGCGCACCGTTGAACCGTCCGTGCCGGTAGGCACGTTGCTGAGAGCTTGTTCCAGACGTGCCGCGATACGCTCCATCTCTTCGGGGGTTGCCATAGCGCGAAATGCCCGAAAAACAGCGACGCTGCGTTCGAATGCCGATTTGTTGCGGTGCGCCGTGGCTTTGGTGGGAAGTGTTTGGGTTGTGGTAAATGTCGCCATGGGAATTCTCCTGACCGAACATGATGCAGAACTTGTGTCTATTGTTCCATAAAATGTAAGAGAAGTCAACCAAATAACAATATGAAGCAGGAGAATTCGTACAACATCCCGAATAACGCGCCATCACTCACTGTAGGATAATTGTCTCTTGAGCAAGTCTTTATCTTTCTTTGCGCCCGACGCATCCTTCTCTCCCGAAAGTCCCCATATACGATGAGCAGTATCAAGCAGCACATTGAATGGCTTTCACTTGTCCCCGCTTCGGGTCCGTTTCTCTCGCTGGAAACCCTCAACAAGGTCTTTCCGCAGGGGTTGCCTACCCACGATTCTGAGTTGATGCGCTCTGTGCGGCTGGCATGGGAAGAGTGGGAAGAAGAGGGCGAATGTCCGCATCCCGATCCCGCCATTCATACGGCGTGGGTGCGCTTTGTGCTGTCTGCCATTCTCAACTTTCCCGCAGCCGCGATTGCGGAAGGTCAGGGCATTCCCAGTGGCATCAAAGCAGAAAAGTCGGAATACGGCGTTGTCGTGCGTCCCGACTATCTCATCATTCCGCCAATCGCCGCTTCTGATGAACTCTCCCTCGATTGGGACGAAGAAGAGACGGCTTCAGTACCGGAACCGGAATCCTCTGTCCCACTTTTGCTGATACAAGTCTATCGGCGCGGGCAGGGACTGGAAAAACCCGTCACTCGCGCCGACATCTGGAATGCGTCTCCGGCGGCACGGATGCAGGAATTGCTCGCGCAGACCGGGTTTCCCCTCGGACTGATCACCAATGGCGAGGATTGGATGATCGTCTCTCGCGTGACCGAAACCGTTGGATTTGCCTCGTTCTCTGCTCCGATCTGGCAGGAAGAGCCGCTGACGCTCCGGGCGTTTCGGGCAATTCTCGACGCGGATCGGTTTTTCGGTGATCCCGCCACAACACCGCACCGCCTTTTTGCCGACTCTGCCGACGATCATCAGGAAGTGACCGATCAACTTGGGTATCAGGTGCGGCACGCCGTTGAGATGCTGGTTCAGGCGATTGACGAGATTGACAGCACCCGCAGCGGCAAACTGCTGTCGGAAGTGCCGCCCGCCGAACTCTATGAAGGTGCATTGACTGTGATGATGCGGCTTGTCTTTCTGCTGTGTGCGGAAGAGCGCGGGATGTTTCCTCTCGAAGAAGAGGTCTACAGTGAATTCTACGCCGTGTCCACACTCCTTGGCAAACAGCGAGAAGCGGCGGACGCCTTCGGCGAGGAGATACTGGAACGGCGATGCGATGCGTGGAGCCGACTGCTTGCCCTTTTCCGCGTGATCTGGGGCGGGGTCGAGCATGAGAAAATGCGGCTGATGGCGTATGGCGGCGGATTGCTCGATCCGTTTCGCTTTCCGTGGCTGGACAGCACCGGAGACTATCCCGAACCGCTTCCCATTCATAACCGCACTGTCCTGCATCTGCTCGAATCGCTCCAAACTCTGCAAATCAAATTGCCCGGCATGGGAGGAGCCGAAACGCGCCGCCTGTCGTTTCGCGCCCTCGACATCGAACAGATTGGTCACGTTTACGAGGGACTACTCGACCATACCGCCGTGCGTGCCGCAGAGCCGATGCTCGGACTCATCGGAACCAAAGACCGCGAACCCGAAATCGCCCTCGCCGAATTGGAAGCAAAAGCCGCCAAGAGCCGCGCTGAACTGCTCAAGTTCCTTAAAGAAGAAACCGGCAAAAGCGAAAACGCCCTCAAGAACGCTCTCGACAAGCCGGAGTATGATGCCAGTCGTTTGCGTGTCGCGTGTGACAACGACGATGCCCTGTATGAGCGTGTCAAGCCGTTCGCGGGACTGATCCGCACCGATGAGTTTAGAAGGGTGCTGGTGATTCCCGTCGGCAGAGTGTTTGTGACGACAGGAACCGCCCGCCGCGCTACGGGAACCCACTATACGCCCCGCAGCCTCACGATGCCGATTGTGGCGCGAACCCTTGAACCCTTGATTTATCGCGGAATGCCGCTGGGTGTGCCGCCGTCAAGAGACAGCCTCAAGCCATCGAACGAGATTCTTGCCCTGCGTGTGTGCGATATGGCGTGCGGCAGCGGCGCGTTTCTGGTAGAAGCCTGTCGTTATCTTGCCGATAGATTGTGCGAGGCGTGGGAGATTGCGGAGCAAGCCAATCCCGATGTGTTCCTGACCGTTCCCGATGCCGAACCCGCGACAGGAAGCCCGACAGAGCGCATCGTTCCCGATAAAGAGCATTCGCCCGAAGAACGTCAGATACTCGCCCGCCGCCTTGTCGCCGCGCATTGTCTGTATGGCGTGGACAAAAACCCGATGGCGATTGACATTGCCAAACTCTCCCTGTGGCTCATCACGATGGAGCGCGGCAAAGCATTCCACTTCTTAGATCACGCTATTCGGTGCGGCGATTCGTTGGTGGGATGCACGATAGAGCAAATCCGCACATGGAGCATGAACGGCGCGAAGAAGCCCAATGACAAGCAGATCGCCTTTGACCTGTTTTCCAATAACGCCCTTGATGAACTCCGCGCTTTGTGGGACGAACTCGACGCCACGAAATCAGAAACGGCGGACGATATGGAGCGCAAAGCGGCACTCTTCCAGCGAATCGAAGCCGCTACAGAACGCGCCCGCCTCGCAGGTGATCTTGTGATTGCCCCCGCGTTGATGGAAGGCAAGACGCCCGCGCAAGCCAAACTCCGCGACAAACTGCAAGGCAAATTCGAGGACGTTGACAATAACACCGACGGCGATCTGCGTGCCGAAGCCAGAGCAATCCTTGACGATATTCGTCCGTTCCATTGGGCGATTGAGTTCTTCCGTATTTTCGACGCGGGCGGCTTCGATGCCATTGTCGGCAATCCCCCGTTTATGGGCGGGAAGAAGATCACGGGCGAAATGGGTGTGCCGTATCGGGAATATCTCGTCCATCATATCGGCAAGGGCAAAAAGGGCAGTGCCGATATTGTCGCCTATTTCTTTTTGCGTGCCGTTGGTCTGCTCAAGGAGACGGGCAGTGCCTTCGGGCTGATCGCCACCAACACCATCGCACAGGGGGATACGCGAGAGGTCGGATTGGAGCAGATGATCGGGGACGGCGCGACCATCTATCACGCTCTGCCCTCGATGAAATGGCCCGGCAAGGCGAATCTCGAAGTGGCGGTTGCCCATACCTACAAGGGCGTTTGGGGAACCCACGCCACCCTTTCGGAGAGGGATGTGCACGAGATTTCCGCTTTCCTTGACGATGGCACAGCAAGCGGCAAACCGTTCCGATTGGAGGAGAACGCGGATAGGAGCTTCATCGGTTCAGTTTTATCCGGTATTGGCTTTGTGATGGAGCCGGAGCAGGCGCGTGCCTTGATCGCGCAGAACCCGAAAAACGCCGAAGTCTTGCAGCCCTATCTCAACGGCGAGGATTTGAACAGCCGCCCTGATCAATCGCCGAGCCGTTGGGTGATCAATTTCCGCAATTATCCGTTGGGGCGTATCGGGCAAAGCCTTCCCGTCAGTGGCGAGACGATGCTCGATATAGCCGCCAATATGGAGATCAACCTTTCCGATGATTGGCGTCCCAAACCCGGTTCGCGCTGGTATAACGCCGGGCAGGAAAATCGCGAAAAGTGGCAACGTATCGGCGTTGTTCCCGAAGATTATCCCGATCCTGTCGCCGCCGATTATCCCGACTGCCTCCGTATTGTCGAAACCCTCGTTAAGCCGGATCGCGACACACTAAACCGTGATCAATATCGCCGTTTATGGTGGCGTTTCGCTGAAAGATGCGCTAATCTTTATACCACTATCGCCGACCTTCCGCGTGTATTGGCTACTCCTATCGTAACTAAATATGTCGCTTTTGTATTCGTTCCCGCTGTATGGACATTCGCGCACCGTCTTGCTGTAAGTGCTATGGCTGACGCTGAAAACTTGGCTATACTCCAATCTACAATATTCGAGATTTGGGCAAGGCAGTATAGTTCCACTCTCGAAACGCGCTTGAATTATAGCCCTTCGGACTGCTTTGAGACGTTCCCTTTCCCCTTCGCCGACGGTTCAGATATTGCCCGCGCTTCTTTTGATAAAGGGGATAATGCTTCGGGGAAAGGGGCGCGAGCAACGAACCCCGTCCCTCAAGCAACGAGGAACGGTGACGAAGTAACGGCGGAACTTCCCAATGCTTTTGCTGACGCCCCCGAAACAACGAGGGGAACCCCCGAACGGATCGCGGACACCCTTGAAACTATCGGCGAAGCCTACCATACTCACCGCGCCGCCGTCTGTATGTCCCGCAGTCTCGGCTTAACCAAGGTCTATAACCTCTTTCACGATAGGGACTGCACCAACGCCGATATTGCCGAACTGCGCCGCCTTCATGTCGAAATGGATTGGGCAGTCGCCGCCGCGTATGGCTGGCACGACCTTGATCTGCGCCACGATTTCTACGGCGAAGGCAAGGAAACGCGCTATACCTTGCATCCCGACGCCCGCGCCGATGTTCTGCGCCGCCTCCTTGTTCTCAATCACGAACGCCACGCCGCGCAGGAAGCCGCTGCCGAGGACATTTTCCCCTCTGACCACCCCCCAACCCCCTCCTTCGCAAGGAGGGGGAGAAAAAGGTCTCCCTCCCCTTACGAAGAGGAGGGCAGGGGAGGGGTCGGCAATCCCGCCCAACTCACCACCGATCCCATTCTGTTGGAGGGAATCATGGAAGAGTTGGCGGCAAAAGGCGTTTCCGGTTCCGGCGCGGGTGCTGGCAGTAGGGAGAGTATCGAACACGCCGCCCTGCTTGCCACTTATCTCGTCATGCGTGCCGAACAGCCGGAGCGATTGGCGGGTCTGCGCCGTCATCCTGCGCGAGTGCGTCTGTCCGTCCCGAAATCCTATACCCGTCTGCGGCTTGCCAAGCATCTCTATTTTGCCCAAAAGATGGTGCGCGTTCCTGTCACGCCGCTGCATTTCGAGCAATATCAGCGCGGTCCGTATACCCGCTCTATTGAGGATGTGGAGATGACTGCTCAGAAGCGCGGCTATCTCACCGTCTCGAACATCGGCGATACCGGGCGTGACCGCTATGACTACGCGCTCGGCGACAATGCGGACAAAGCGGTGAAGGAGTTTCTGCGCCTTATTGATGCGGACGAACTCCGATTGGACAGCGAACTGATTCCGCTCGATGAACCCAAAAACGTCATTTCCGAGCAGTGGACAACGATCCATTTTGCCGCAGAACGGCTGAAGGCTCAAAACGGTACGGCTCCCACCTACGAGGAGATCGCCGCCTACGTGGAGAATTGGAAACCTGACCGCGCCGCCTTCGCCAACAACGCCCTGTACTATGTTCATTT
>CAZJXA010000213.1:0-5942 GCA_964549785.1 uncultured Phycisphaeraceae bacterium
ATGTTTCCACCCTGGCGAATTCTCTGGATACGGCTACCACCACCCTTAATCGCTATATTGACCTGCTGGAAGGCGGTTTTTTGATTCATCGCCTAATGCCCTGGTTCAACAACACGGGGAAGCGCCTGGTCAAAACGCCCAAAATTTATATCAGGGATACTGGTGTGTTACACCATCTTTTAAGGGTCAGAAATTATGATGCACTGTTGGGTAACCCCGTGCTCGGCGCCTCCTGGGAAGGTTATGTTATCGAACAAATTATGCGGGTTACGAACCGTAAATGGGAATATTATTTTTACCGCACCCAACACGGCGCTGAGGCTGATCTGGTACTCATCAGCCTTACCGGGGCTATGTATTGCATTGAAATCAAGTTTTCCTTGGCTCCGGTGCTGAGCAAGGGGTTTTATCAAACCATTGCAGATTTGAAACCTGGGTATAAATATGTCATCATACCAGCTGGCGCATCGTATCCGAAAGAAGGGGGGATTCGAGTCATCAATCTGCATGATTTTTTGAAAGATGAACTCCAACACTGAATGCGGCACTGTTGGAAACGTTTACGAAACCTTGAAATGGATAAGGAGGGCTCTAAACGTCGCGCGGGGAGCTGTACCCCCTGTTCGAGTCAATTCTTACGAAAACATTATCATTTATGATTTCAAATAACAATAAATCATCGTTCCTTAATCAGTTTAACAACTGAGACATTCCAAAAACGATATATTCTCCAAAAAATAGAGCCCAAATAAATTGATAATATTTACTGACGGAACGAGGACGTTTGATCTCCGTTTTTTTGCTGAAATAAATTAAAGCGATAAAAAACAAAAGATGACTCCCGACCATTAGAGGGACGTGTACAAGGTCTGGATTTAAAAAGGCAAAAACGATTAACGTCAAATAGGTGAGACTAATTAGTATATTTCCTAGTAAAAATATTTTTTCTGCTCCAAAACGAATACTAAAGGTGCTAATATTGAATTTTCGGTCACCTTCCATATCCGGAATATCTTTGAACCAGGCAATCACGATGCTGTAAATAAAAACAGTAGCTGTCAGGGCTAGCACGATGGACATTACTTGATGCGATTGATTGATCATCGAGTTGAAATGTAAAAACAAAAGGATGTTTACAATTACCCCTCGGACAGCAATAATACAAAAGGCAGCCCAAAACGGAAAACGTTTCAAACGAATTGGAGGCAACGAATAGGCGGTTCCTAAAAATAAACTCAATAAGACCGTTAGCAATAAATATTTTCCAAGATAGATAGCAATGGCCAACGACAATAGAATCGATGTGGTAATAATGACGTAACCCAGGCGCATAGAAAAAGCACCCGAGGCTAAAGGCAAATACGGCTTATTAATTTTATCGATGGCAACGTCTGTGATTTGATTCAAGCCAACTATAAAGATGTTCGCCCCGAGACAACTCAGTAAAGTCAACAATAAAAGCGATCCGTACTGATCTGATCCATTGTAAGACGATAGCGCCATGAAATACAAAACTACGATACTCAGCGTCGTACCGATCACCGTATGAAGTCTGGAAAATCGGATAAAATTGATTAAGAAATTCATTGCTTTATCCCTTGGAATACGCCGAATTTAATAAGGCCTTTTTGATAGCCTTTACGCATATATCGCATCGCCCAAGCACCTTGAATCGTTGGCCATCCTGTTTGCATCAAGCCTTTAACAGATTTCCATTGGAAAACCGATTGGATGACTGCTTTCCAAAACGGCGCTACCTCGTCACTCCAATCGTCGCTCGATACCTCCCTAAATCCAGCATCCTTAGCTAGACGTTCTATAAATTCAGTCGAGACCATTGGCGGCAAATGATAGAGATCATAAATTTTATGCAACAGTTTTTGTTCGGACGACTCCAATGCCGGAGGTTCATTTCGGTGGCACCAGGTAGCCATGATTAAACGGCCGTTTGGATTTAGTAATTTATAGAACATCTCCATCAACCCTTTTTTGTCAGCGATGTGCTCCGCGCTTTCCATCGACCAAATCAGATCAAATTTTTGGTCAGATTCGATCATACGCATCATGTCCTTAGCTTCGATATGAACCTGTTGTGCTAATCCTGCTTCCAGATTGTAGCGCTGCGCATTTTTGGCTTGTACCGGACTCAGTGTCAATCCCAATACCTGTGCGCCATATTTCTTAGCAAGCAATCGCGCACTACCTCCCACACCGCAGCCCGCGTCCAGAATCTGGGTGGCGGTGTGAATGTTCCCCCATCTCAAAATTTCAGCGACTAGATCCACCTGCGCTTCGGCATGTGTTTTGGTACCCACCTTTCCATCGGGATAATAGCCATGGTGCATGTGCTCACCCCAGACATCGAGCCAGAGCGGAGTAGATTGATCATAAAATTTCTCAATACGTTGGTTCAGCGTCATGGAGGAGGTTTTATAACTTCTATTAAAATATCCAGATTAGTAACAAGATGCCAATCAAAGTCAATACCGCAATCTGATAGTTATTCAAACGTTCTCTATATTCCTCGGGCAATGCTTCTTTGGGTGCAAAAGCACTTCTTAGGTAGCCAATCAGAGCAATGGGAATGAAGATAAATCCAGCGAGCGAACCGATTAATATTCTGCCAAGCATCATAGTGCTTCTTAAAAAACCCTTTTGCGTTTCTGATTCTAAAGGTTCGTTAATGACCTGCGTTTTCTCGATGGGGGAGAAGCCGGACTTTGGCTTAATGCCTGAAATAGAGATACAATATTTGTCTTTTTGCTTGATCCAGTGCGGAGAGACGTATTTTACTGTGATGTTATCGAAGCCGGCATTTTTAAACCAATCACGATATTCTTGATCGGTTGGAAACAGCATCCAAGTATTAGCAGCGAAACTAACCAAAGCATTGGGTGGATCCAAAGGGCCGATCATAGTAGCCACGCCACCCTCTTTGATCACACGATATGCTTCAGTGAGTCCCTTCTGTGGATTCGGCCAATATTCAATGCTTCCTGCCGAGACGTAACGATCAAAAGTATCATTGGGAAAGGGAATGTTTTCCGCATCTCCAAGCTGAAAAATACAGCCCTGTAACGCAGGTTTGACTTTAGCCTTAGACATTTGCTGAGGACTTTGATCCACACAGGTAACTTGTTGAGGAGAGACGTGCCGGACGATCCCTTCGGTCGTAAATCCGGTACCGGAGCCTACATCAATGACACTGATGTTAGCTTGATCTAGTTGGGCGATTGATAAAGAATCGTCGCGCATTTTCTTAGTCCAAAAAAGAGGATTTACCAGTTTATCGTAAAAGATAGAAAGATAACTATAAAACCAGAAGGCTTCTTTTTTGTGTTGCATCAATCTCATATCAGCTTATTTTCGAAAATGTTAAATTTAGCGTCATTTTGTCGGGATGACTTCGGTATGGGTGATTGTTGAAACTGGGCAAATATCTTCGCAAATCAGGCAAGCGATATCGCAAGGCTTGTCCACTGCGATGGTATCGAAAGGACTGATGAAGCCAGCCTCTTGAGGACAGATTGCCACGCAAGCACCACAATTGATACAGGCGTTCCAGCCAATTTGAAAAAGCACGGGAGTACGTTTACTCATGGATTTTAAAATTAGAAGTGATATTTATATTTTCTTGAATTCGGAATCGGGGCTAAAATAATCTGACATGGTTTGGTACAGCATTTGATCTCGATCTGCTATGTTTTTCGTTTTAAAAATCTCCGTTTTAATGTCGTAAAGTTTCCACATCTTATTGCCCAATGCGACCAACCATTCCTCCTGGTATTGGCTTAGTTGATTAGCAGTGGCAGCTATATTTTTTTGTAAAAAATTACTCAAAAAATTACCAGCAATTGCGCCTCCACTCAATGCGGTATGTATTCCTCCTCCCGTAATCGGATTAACGTGACGAGCGGCATCACCTACCAGTATTAAATTGTCAGCATATTGCGTTTTTAAGGGTGCCGCTAAAGGGACACCTCCGCCCTGAATTTCTAAGACCTTTGAATGCTTAAATCGTTCTTTAAAAAAAGAATTTTTAATAAAATGATCGATATGCCACTGCGCATTCTTTTCAGTCATGGTTCGAGCTACGCCGAGACCAATTTCTGCATAGCCATTCCCTTTCGGGAAAACCCAGGCGTAGCCACCAGGTGCCCATTCGTGGCCCGTGATGATTTCTAACAGACCATTGGTTTCGACATTGTCTACGATGAATTGTAAGCAACTAGCCAGCTCAGGCAATTTGATATGGGTATGTAAACCAGCCCATTTCCCAACCTGAGATTGTAATCCGTCAGCGCCGACCAGAACTTTTGCTTGAACGTTTATTTCTTCATTAAACCTTTTTAGAAAAACGGTACAAGTTCCATCGGGATTCACTTTATAACCCAATCCTTCCGTTTTTAACCACACATCTACGCCAGCTCGTTCCGCCTGCGTCATCAGATAACGATCAAAACGACGGCGATCAACGACGTATCCCAATGGGTTTTTATCCTCGGAGGCTCCATATTCCTCGGGTTTCAAATTCCGGTAATCTATCGTTTTATGTTTACCGACCTGATTGTAAATATCAAAACCATAAATTGCTTCCTGGATGTATTCCGTACTGGGTGCAATGCCTACGTATTCCAATGCATGCCGGCTCACCGCACCGGAACATTGAATTGGGCTACCCAATTCCTGTTTCTTATCGACCAATAAAACGTTTAAATGATGTTCCGCAGCAATCCTTGCGGTAGTTGTTCCAGCTGGGCCAGAACCAATAATGACTACGTCATATTGTTTATTCATAAATGTAGGGCATAATCTTCGTTAACACGAATCAACAGTCAATACAAATGTTTGTTCAGTTCAAGTCTAGAATCTACGACGGCGAATTTTACTCCATCCATGATATTGCTCCACATTGAAAAGCGCTTGTAATCGTTTATTCAGCATTTGCTTTCATATCTACAGTAAAGGTGCGTATTTTAAAAGTGAAACAGCGATTAATGCGTAAGTTTTTCGTTTTGAGGATTAAATAGCTTCCTCTGCTGCGTAAATCCAATGAAACGCTTCTCGCCAGTGATGTTAGCTTGGGTTGAACCAAATTTAACTCGCCGAATTTTTTTGAATATTCTGCCTAACCTACACCACCCCAGTGAGCCTTTAAAAGACTGTGTATGCCGAAAATTTGCAGCACCTCTCCAAATGAAAATGAAAAAACTCCTTAGTTTTGTAAAAAATAAGCATTTTATGCAAGTCGTTTTAGAGCGAAATCACCCCAAATAGCTCCAGGCACAATTAATCCTACCAGAAAAAACCATATCATGCCTTCAGACAAACAATTCCTGACCTACCTCCTGGACTAAATAGCAGATGCCGGTGAAATCACGGCCAAACCAATGTTTGGAGCGTATGGCATCTATTCCAATGGTAAGTTATTCGCCCTGGTGTGTGACAATAAGTTATATATCAAAGCGACTGAATCCGGACGGGTATTTATAAAAGATGTAGTGGAGGCTCCGCCGTATCCCGACGCAAAGCCGAGTTTTTTAACACATTGCCAAATGATAATGCAAAAAATTCCCTACTTTTGTAAAAATATTGAGGCTTTATGAAAGTCATTTTAGAAATTAATAACCCTAATGAGCTCCAGTTGCTTTTGCAATATGTAAAGTTGCTTTCTTCTGCAAGAGTTGTGGAAGCAAAAAAAACAGCCATGCCCATCAGAGCCAAGCGGACTTTTTTCGAGCAGCATTACGGTGCTATGCGAGCTGATATGACCATTGAGGAAATAGATGCACAACTCAAAAAACTCCGGGAAGAATGGGAACGGGATACCTGGTAGATACAAATATTGCTATTTACACGCTAAAAGGCGTTTTGCCTGAAAATGCAGCCTTGTTTTTGGCGCCAATACTCAATGAAGGATGCCTTTTGTCCATAATTTCACG
>CAZJXA010000214.1:0-5844 GCA_964549785.1 uncultured Phycisphaeraceae bacterium
CCCACAGATCTGGCGGCTCCTCGCGGCACGGGGGCTAGTCCTCATGGGTGACTTTAACTTCACCAAAGAAAGCACGCAAGCTACCACGCTCCGCCGGGCAGGCTGCCGAGAAGCCAACACGATGGCGGGCTTCGGCCGCGCCAGCACCCGGCCCGCGAACGGTTGGTTGAGTCTCTTCCCCGGTGTCCGCATCGATCAGGCCTATCTGGCCGGATCGGCCCGTGCGGTCCGCAGTGCGGTCCTTGAAACGGCGGACTCCGACCATCGACCCATCGTCGTCGATGTCGAATGGTGAGATCGATTCTTCCCCGCATGGCCACGCTCTACACTTGCCTTCCATGATTCCTATGCGAACCCGTCTCACGCCGATCCTCAACGCCTTCGCAGTCGTGGGGGGGCTCACGGTTCTTGTTGCCCTTCCCGGCTGCCTCAATTACTCCAACTATCCGTCGCAGGATGGGGCGTTCGCCGCGACCGACCGGCCTGTCACACCCGCCACCGAGCGGGCCATCGCGCTGGCCGTCCGCTGGACCGCAGATCGCTACCCGCCCGGCGACCTCCGCATGGCCGCTCCTTCGTCCAAGGCCGCCGGGGACATCACGGTGAAGGGGCCGATGGTTCTCAACTTGCCGATGGGCACTCGCCAGGTCTACTACGAACGCATCGCCCGGCTCTGCGGGCCGGAAGTCATGCCGCTCACGCCAGACAACATGGAGAGCGGAATCCCGATCTACCACGTCGGACGCGTCTGGGTGCGGGCCCACGAAGCGGTCGTCGATGTCTATCGCCCGATGCCCGAGCTCGGGACGACCGACGACGGTACCCCGATCTACCAGATGGTGACCGTCCGCATGGAGGCCGGCTTTCAGCCGTACCGCGTCGTTCACGGCCGGGCGTGGGAACCCGGTGCCTATGACGCTCCGCCCTTGTTCCCGCTCCCTCAAATCGACCGCGAGAACGAGTATGAGTTCACCCGCGACCGCATGAAGCGCGAGGGGCAGGAGGGCTTCCGGCTTCCGGAGGACGCGACCCCCGAAGAACGGATGATGGAGCCGTTGGAGGCCCCCCCTTCGGAGCCGCCCGCCGCGACGCTCGACGATGAGCTGCGGCGCTGGTGACCCATCGGGCCATCCTCGGCCTGGGCCCGGCCCGCCGCCCGGCCCGTGCGGTGGCGCGATTCGGCCTTTTCGCCTATCGTTGACCCCGCGTCTCCGGCGCGGCACGCCCGCGGAGTTGAAACCGGATTCATCCCGGCACTTTGTGATGAGAGGAGCGCCCCCCAATCATGTCAACCGCCACAACCTCGGCACCGGTTTCCCACGCGAACGCCCTTGATCGACTCGACCTCTCTCCGCACCGGGTTCATCGCAACCTCACGTCGGCCGACCTCATCGAGCGTGCGGTTTCGGCGGGCGAGGGCAGCCTCGCGGCGAACGGCGCACTCGTGTGCCTTACGGGCGATCGCACCGGCCGCAGCCCCAAAGACAAGCACGTGGAAGACGTGCCGGCCATTCACGACAAGATATGGTGGGGCAAGGTCAACACCGCCGTCACCCCGCAGCAGTTTGATATCGCGCTCGAACTCGCGGTCGCCCACCTTAACCAGCGCCCCAAGTTGTACGTCTTCGAGGGGTACGCCGGCGCCGACCCGTCGTATCGCCTGGGCGTGCAGGTCATCACCGAGCAGGCGTGGCACAGTCTTTTCGCGAGCACCCTCTTCATCAAACAGGGCAGCAAGGCGGCGGGCGCGCCCGCGCCCTTCAAGAAGGACTGGACCATCATCAACGCCGGCACGTTCCGGCTCTCGGCCGATCAGCAGGCCCGGATGGGGTACAAGTCGGGCGTGCTGGTGGCTCAGTCCATCACGCGCAAGGTCGTGGTCATCATCGGCACCGAGTACGCCGGCGAGATGAAGAAGAGCATCTTCTACGCGATGAACTACGACATGCCCGAGGCGGGCGTCTTCCCCATGCATTGTTCATGCAACGTCGATAAGAAGACCAACGACAACCCGGCCCTCTTCTTCGGGCTTTCGGGCACCGGCAAAACCACGCTCTCGGCCGACCCTCATCGCGCCCTCATCGGAGATGATGAGCACGGCTGGAGCGACAAAGGCTGCTTCAACTTCGAGGGCGGCTGCTACGCCAAGTGCATCAAACTCAGCAAAGAGGGCGAGCCCGAAATCTGGAACGCCATCCGCTTCGGAAGTGTGCTCGAGAACGTGGTGATCGATCCTGTCACGCGCCAGCCCGATTACGACTCGTCCAAACTCACCGAGAACACCCGCGTCACCTACCCCGTCGACTTTATCGACGGCGCGGTTATCCCCAGCGTGTGCGGCCATCCCAAGAACGTGATTTTTCTTACCGCCGATGCCTACGGCGTGATGCCCCCCGTCAGCAAACTCTCGCCCGAGCAGGCGATGTATTACTTCATGAACGGCTACACCAGCAAACTGGCGGGCACCGAGGCCGGAGTGACAGAGCCCCAGCCCAACTTCAGTCCGTGCTTTGGCGGTGTCTTCCTGCCGCTTCCGCCCATTGTCTACGCCAACATGCTCGCCGAGAAGATCAAGAAGCACGGCACCAACGTCTGGCTGCTCAACACCGGCTGGAGCGGCGGGCCGTACGGCATCGGCAAGCGCTTCAGCCTCAAGTACACGCGGGCGTTCGTCACGGCGATCCTCGACGGCTCGCTCGCCAAGGCCGAGTTCCACACCGACCCGGTCTTCGGGCTGAGCCTGCCCAAGGTCGTCCATGACGTTCCGACGGAAGTGCTTCAGCCCCGTAACACATGGGCCGACAAGGCGGCCTACGACGCGGCCGCGACGAAACTCGCCTCGGCCTTCCACGATAACGCCAAGGGCTTCGAGATGCCCGACGCGGTGCGCAACGCTGGGCCGAGGAGGTAACACGCGGATCCTTGGTGATCGCTGCAATCTCTCACCCTGCGTCAGCCCTGGCCCGCGCTCCGTTAACCCCCGTCTGTCCCGGCCCGTACGTACGCCCAAGCGGCGGCGGCGCTCATGACGAACTCTCCGTCCCCGGCTTGCCGCAGCATGCCGCCGATCGCCGCCATCGGCTCATCCTTGAGGATGTACCCCGCTGCGCCCGCGGCGAGGGCGCGACCGATGATGGCGGGCTGGCAGTGTGCGCTGAACATCACCACCGCCGTCCCGGGCGACTCGGCGGCGAGTCGGGGGAGCAGCGCGAAGGTGTCCGTGCCGGGCATGTCTACATCCAGGAGCACCACTGCCGGGCGGTGCCGCGCCACCAGCGCGAGGGCGGCCTCGCCCTCTTCCGCGGAGCCGAGCCAACGCAGCGTGCTGTCAGCCTCGCACCAGCGCCGCATCGCCTCCGCGGCGGGCACGTTGTCGTCGATCATGATGAGCCGGATGGGTGCGGCTTGCTCTCCCACGGGTTTAGCGCTCCCCCAACGGAGACCGCGCGTCGCGGCACGCGACGGCCAAGGCTTGGCGCAGGTCGTCGGGAGTGGGGATCGCCGGCAAGCGCCGCACCCGGGCATCGCCGCCCTCGCCCCCGCCGGCCCCGCCCTGTGACGAGTTCGCTCCCAGCATAACCACCCGGCGTTGGCTGTGGCCCTGGAGGTACGTGGCCACTTTCGCGGGGTCGGGGGCTTCCACGACCCAGAGCCCCGCCTCGGGTATGGTGTCCGGGGGCGTGCGGCGCGCGGGCATGTCGAGTTGTTCAAGGAAGAGGCAGGCGAGCGAGGCGGTGCGCGGGTGGCGGATCGAGACGGCCGCGGTTGGCCCGCGGGAGGGAGATGGCGTACGTTGAGCCGCGGCCGGCACGACGGGGATGGATAGGGTGAACGTTGCACCCTCGCCGGGGGCGGACTCTGCCAGGACGCGGCCCCCCACGGCCTCGACGATCCCCTTCACCATGGCCAGCCCCATGCCCGTTGAGATGGCCCGCCCCTTGGTCGAGAAGTACGGCTCGAAGCAGCGGGCCAGCACCGCGGGGGGCATGCCCGGTCCGTCATCGCGGATACACAATAGAACAACGCCCGGGTCCCCGGGTTGCGCCACCACCTCCCCCGAAACTCCGATGCGCCCGGCTTTCTGCCCGGACATCGCCTCCCCCGCGTTCTGCACGAGGTTGAAGATCGCCTGGGCCAGCCGATGGGCGGGAATAGGGACACCGACGCCCGAGGGCATGGAACATTCCACCGTGATGTGCCGCGGCACGGCGGAGCGGAAGAGCGCGGTGGTCTGGGAGCACCAGTGCGCCAAGTCAGCCACCGGGGCCGAAGTGTCGGCACGCTGGGGGTCCAACGACAGGAGCCGCATCCCCGCGGAGATGTTACTGAGGTGCTCGACGCCCCGCAACGTCGCCTCGATGTCCGCTTTTCCCTCTTCGCTCTCCACGGTGCGGGCCAGCATGTCCAGCCGAGCCCGGATCGGCATGGTGATGTTGGCGATGTCGTGGCCCAGGCCCGCGGCCAGCGTGCCCAGGGCGGCCAGACGCTCGGAGGTGTGCAGGGCGACGGTTGAGGCGGCGAGTTCGGCGGTGCGCTCTTCGACGGCCCGCTGAAGGTCCTCGCGGTGCTGGAAGAGTTTCTGCTCGGCGGCCTTGCGCTCGGTGATATCCGTCTGGACGCCGATCCATTCGCGGATGCGCCCATCGGGGTCCAGCACCGGCACGGCCCGAATAGAACACACCCGCCACTGTCCATCATGCCGTCGCACGCGGTTCTCAAATTCAAACGTCCGGCGTTCCGCGACGGCGAGATTCCAGGCGTCGACGGTCGGCTGCGCATCGTCGGGATGCACGGCGTTCGACCAGCCAACGCCCTGATACTGCTCCTGGCGCTGGCCGGTGAATGCGGCCCAGCCGGGCTGCTCGCCTTCCATCTTACCTTCGGCGGTGGTGGTCCAGATGATGTCGCTGACCGCGTCAACGGCCACGCGGAACCGTTCGTGGCTCGCGCGCAGGGTTTCCTCCGTCCGCCGGAGGTCGGTGAGGGATCGGATCAATTCGCGGCTGGCCGCGTTCTGCTCCGTTATGTCACGAACTTCAATGACGGTAGACACGGGTTTGCCGTCTTTGAATATCGGGCTGGCTGCACAGAGCGCTTCAAATGTGGTGCCATCCTTGCGAAAGAACAGGTCTTCGTGGGCACGAACGCTGGAGTTCTCCGGCAACGCGCGATCGATCGGGCACTCCTTCATCGGATAGGGACGACCGTCGGGGTAGTGATGATGAATCAAGTCGTGCAACGGCGCCGAACGAATTTCCTCGGCGTTGTAGCCGGTCATGTCAAGCAGGACCTGATTGCAGTAGGTTACAAAGCCGCGATCGTCCATCATCACCATCGCTGGTGTGGAGTTCTCCGCGATCGTGCGGACGAGTTCTTCGTTACGACGGATTTCAGCGTCGGCTTGTACGCGCTCGGTGATGTCATCAAAAACGGCAACAAAGTACCCTTTCATCGGGCAATACACGGAGACCAAAAGACGCACGCCCAAAGGCTTGAAGTCGATCTCGAATTGCTCCGGATTGCCGGTCAAGGCAACCCGGCCATAGGTCTCGAACACTTCCGGGTGCAGTTCCTTGATTCCTGGAATGACTTGGGTGACCTTCTTGCCGGTCACGTTCTCCAAGCCGGTCAGTCTCCCAAAGGTGTCGTTCACCGCGAGATAGACGAAGTCGTGTGGCTGGCCGTGCTCGTCGAAGATCATCTGGCAATAGGCGAACCCGTCCAGCATGTTCTCAAAGAGCGAGCGATACCTGGCTTCGCTCTCCCGCAGGGCCTCCTGGGCCCGCTTGCGCTCGGTGATGTCGGGGCTGCTGCCCACCATGCCCAGAAACTCGCCGGAGGCGG
>CAZJXA010000215.1:0-5841 GCA_964549785.1 uncultured Phycisphaeraceae bacterium
ACGCGATGCGCACAAAGACGGCGGGCGGGCCCGCCGTCTTTGTGCGCATCGCGCTTCACGCCCGCCATTTGCACCTTCACGCCGATCAGGGTGACTGCCCCCCACACCGTGAGAACCATCCAAGCGGGTTGGTCGAGGTGTCCGGCGACCGGGAGATCGTGAGCCCGCACGAGCCATCCGAGCGCCGCCATCCAAAGCGCGCCGCCGCCCATTGCTGTAATGAACGATGCGGTTCGCACGGGAGCGATCGCCCCTAGGAGCAGGCCCACAAGCCCCGCGACGAGGCCTGCCGAGAGGACGGTCGCTCGGTCGCGTTCGACCAAATCGTCCCACGTTTCGGTGGCCGCGACTTTACGTCGTGCGGCGTGGGCTCGCCATGCGTCCAGCGATCCCATGACTTCGGGCAAAGAATCACCCCCGAACGTACTCTCTTTGTTGCTGGCAAGCGCCGCAGTGATCTTCTCCCGCAGTTCCGGGGGGAGGTGCCAGGCCAATTCGTTCACGGTCAGTCCCTCAACGGCAGACGCCGACGCGTCCGCCGAAGCGTCACGGGCCGAGATGTCGCGGTCGGCGTCGTTGAGCGCTGACGGGAGTGTCACGCCGAGGCTCACCAACGCGATCAACATGGCAGCCCCCGCGAAGGTCGACGCCCCGAGCCCGGCGACCACGATGCGGTAGAATGCCACCGCCGCGGCCACGCCCAACCCGCCGCCCACGAAGAGGCCGATGACGCCGTGGGAGACGCCGCCCATATCCCCGGCTGGAAGGTGCTGGACCAACCTTGAGGCCATGACCACGCCGAGAATGCCGCCCATGACGCAGGTGGCGGTACGAACCGTCTTGCGGCCGACGCACCAGAGAGAAAGCCCGACGATCGCGAGCGTGAGCGCTGCGATCGTGGGGGCGAAGTCTCGCGCGGAGCCCAAGGCGTTGACGAAGGTGGGGTTCATTGGGTCTGGTGGCACTCGTGAAGCGGCGGATAACACCCGCAACCGTTATTTCGGCTTTTGGGCGGCGGGGTTTCCCCGACTTTGCCGACTTTATCGCTTAATCCGGGTGCCAACGGGCCGATAATGGCCTCTGAATGGCCCAACGCACAAAAAAGTCGGTTCCCGCCGCCGCCGCCGCGGAAAAGTCCCTTCGTCGTCCTTCTGGCGGGTCCGTCACCCTGGACACGCTGCGGGACCGGATCAACGCCCTCGACCGGTCGCTCGTAAAATTACTGAACGACCGCGCCAGCCTGGTTGTCGAAGTCGGAAAACTCAAGCGGGCTGCCGGGCTGCCGGTGTACACGCCGCACCGGGAGGCGGAGGTCCTGGAACGCGCGATCAAGATGAGCCAAGGGCCGCTTCCGGAGCGGACTCTTGAGGCGATTTATCGCGAACTGATGTCCGGAAGTTTCACGCTCCAACAGCCCATGCGGATAGGATATTTAGGGCCCCCGGGTTCCCATTCCCATGTCGCGGCAGTACGGCAGTTTGGATCCTCCGTCCAGTTCGAGAACCTTCACGATATTGCCGGGGTTTTCACGGAAGTGCAGCGCGGCCACGTCCACAATGGATTGGTCCCCATTGAGAACTCGACCGGGGGTGGGATCGCCGAGACGCTGGACGCGTTCCGTGACGCCCATCACCTGGGGCATTCCGGCCTGACCATTTGTGCCGAGGTTCAGCTGAATGTCCACCACGCGATGCTCGCCAACAGCGAACCGGCCAAGATCAAGAGGATTTTTTCCAAACCGGAAGTCTTCGCACAATGCAAGGTCTGGCTGGCCCGGCAGTACCCCGCGGCGGAACTGATACCCATGCCCAGCAGCAGCCGGGCTGTGGAGTCGGTGGCGACCGAGACCGCGAAGGCCATCAAGGCCCGTAAAATCCCTGATGCGGCCGCGATCGGTTCGGAACTCGCCGGCCAGATCTACGGGCTAAACACGCTCTTCGCCCGGATCGAGGACAACCCGGAGAACATCACGCGGTTCTTCGTGATTTCGCGTCAGGCGTCCCAGCGGTCGGGGGACGACAAGACATCGGTGATGTTCACGACGGCGGATAGGCCCGGGGCGCTGGTGCATGTCTTGCAGGCGTTCGAGCGGCACGCGATCAACCTTTCGCATATCGAGAAGCGGCCCAGCGGAAAGCGCAATTGGACGTACACATTCTTTGTGGATGCGATCGGGCACCGCGATGATCCGGCGATGGCCGCAGGGTTAGCGGATGTGCGGACCCACTGCCGCGACGTTTCGATCTTGGGGAGTTACCCGCGCTCGAAACGCATCCTGTAACGTCTTGCCACTTGGATAAACGTGCCTTCGCGACAGCGGAAATGCGATGGGAACGGCAAGCCGAATCGCCGCCCTTCGGACGGCGGAAGTGAACCGGAACTGCGAACGGCAACCTGCGTAACGAAACGACAGTCCGTGCGACGATTGTATAGGACGCTCTGCGCAACGATTGGACAGGTGGACGCAGAACGGTTCGATTCGGCTGGGCGCGACAGTGGGAAAGTGCGGACCTGGGGTGCCGGGCCGGACTCGAACGAGCGGCCCCACCGGCGGTTCCACGCGGCGGGCCCCCACGGCGGAGCCGTACGACGGGGCGAGAAGAGAGGCAGAAAAGGGCGACGGCCAGGCTGTCCGACTGCCCAAAATGGATGGCAATCCAGAAGGTGACGGTTGAGGATTGCGTCGGGATGCGTTAGGCTAAGGGCGGTCCAGCCGGGCTGAAGCGGGTCGCGGGCGGGTGGCAACGGTTCGAGCGTCCACGACTCGGCCAACAATCGACCCCCGCAACGGTTGAGGCCGGTACAAGCGTCGAGCAGGGCAGGCGGGTGACTGTGGGTCGGCACCGGCCACGAGAATGTGCGGGTCGGCCGTTCGATTTCGATAGAGGTACGCAGCGTTCAGGAGTTGATATGGGTCGCGCAAAAACGATGAATGGCCTGTCGGACGTTTCCTCGAACGATTCCGGAGCGGAGTTCGCCGGTTGGGGGAGATCGTTGCGGTCTTTGGCGCGGTCCTTGACGGGGCGGTTGGCGGCGATGGCGGGTTTGAGTGACTCGATTCCGGCGGGACGCGTGGAGCCTTTGGAAGATCGCCGGCTCATGTTCGCGCTGACGGTGACGGCGGACGATGTCGACCCCGTGACGGGCATCGGCACGGTTCAGGCCCTCTTTGGATATGTCATCCCGCTTTTCCGGACGCAGGCAGAGATCGGGGAGGCCGAAGACACGTTCGTCCAGGAAAACTTCAACGATCAGGGGCCCGGCGGCCCCGTCGGGAACGGGACGTATCTGAATGAGTCGGGGATTCAGATCCGCCACAACCTTTCTCCGGCGAACGCCATCCAGATTTTCCCGGTGGGGGCCGACAACGTCACCGACCGCGACCTTCGCGTCGACTTCAACGCAGCCAATCAGTTTTTCAGTTTCACGTTCTTTGAAGGCGATGATGCGCCCGTAAACCGGCTGCTCGTCACGCAGGCGAACTTCGAGGTCGAGGCGGGGCAGCAGGGCGATCCGCGGGGCATCGTGACCGACAACACGGTCGTTGAGTTGCGGCTCGCCGATCAGGTGATCGCGAGTTTCACGGGCGCGGCGTTACGGGCGTTGATCACGAACGGCAACGCCGGCTTGGGTGTGGGCACATTCACCTTCGGGCTGGGCCCGAATGAGCCCGGCTTTGATGAAATCCGGGTGAGGGCCATCAACGGCAGCAACCCGATTTTCCTAGTGGATGATATTAATTACACGATCCCGGCCAACAACAGCGCTGCCGCCGTGCTGCCCCGCATTTTCGGCGCCCGCGCCACGATCTCGGGGCCGGTGGGGGCGTCGGCGGTCTTCACGGACCTGTATGGGCGCGATATGCGGAACACGCTCGCGCTCGACCCGCTCCCGGGCAGCCTGTTCCCACTGGTGGGTGGCGGGCGCACCGGCGTGCCGCTTTACAACGACGGGATCGGGTCGATCCGACTCTCCGGCACCGATTCCAGGACGTCGTTCACCTTGGTGGGCGGCGACATTCAAGTGTTCGATGATCCGCCCGAAGACCTTTCGCGCGAAGAGTTTCTCGAGCTGGAGTTCTTCCTCGGCGGAGTCTTCCAGTTTACCGACACCGACTCGCTCACGGGCATCTACGACGAGTTTGAGGAGGCTGGTTTCGGGTACGCGTTCAGCAACGATCCTCAGAACCCCTCGGTCGTGGGGCTCCCGCCCGGGCCGGGCTCGGTCATTGTGGGCGCTCCGACCCAATTGGTGCGCCCGCTCAACAACTACCAGCCGTTCTTCCTGCCCCCCGCGTTCACCGACCTCACGATCGCTCCCATCGTCACCGAGGGCTTTGACGACCCGACGCAGGGAATCTTTATCGACGGCGACGAGAACATGGGTCGCGTCTACATCCACGGGGTCCTGCACGGCTCGTCGCGGTTCAGCGGGTTCCTCGATCAGTTGGTCGTCGGCTACATGCTGGGTTCCGCGAGTGTCGAGGGCGACCTGGGTGCCGCGATCTTCGGAACCGATGCCGGCCAGTGGGTTCCGGATCCCGATTTCGCCGTCAACGACTTTACCATCGAACCGCTCTTTAAGACCGACTCACAACTGGTGGTCGGTCGCACGCTCGGTGAGGTCGCGATCGCCGGCCGCAGCCTGATGGATATCACGGTGGTCGGCGACCTGAGTGATCCGATCGGGCGTCCGGCCCGTGATTCGTACGTCTACTACGAGAAGGAGTGGATCGGGGGCTTTGATCCCGACCGCGACGAGATCGAGATGGCTCGCGACCTGTCGCGACAGGCGGATTTTTCGAACCGTCAGGCCACCCAACTCTTCCGGGCTTTCGACCAGACGCTGGTCTTTGGTTTGGGAACCTTCCGGAACGATTCGCTCCTGGCGAGCGAATTCCTTGGGTCGGTTTCGAGCGGCGTGCGGGTGAAGGGTGAACTGTCAGGCCGCGATACCCTGAACGGTGAAGACAGCGCCGACGTCTTCGCGATCCCCGTGATCGCGGGGCAGGAAATCGTGGTGCAGGCCACCGGCGGCTTCGGCGAGTTCAGTGCCCCCTACGTGCGCATCCTCGACGAGCGGGGTCAGACCCTGGCGGCCCCGCAGGGCCTCAACCGCGACGCCCGGTTCCAGAACATCGACGTACGGTGGACGCCGGATCGAACCGGTGTGTTCTTCGTCGCCCTGTCCGACCACTTCAACCTCAACGACGGCGACTTCTTCAACACCCAGTACACCTTCACAGTGACGGGAATGGCCGCGGTGACGTTGGGCCAAGTCCGCACCGGCGGCGCCTCGGGCATCACCGACTTCGAAAGCGGCCTCGGAAACGCCGTGACCGTGCTCTCGGGCGACGTCGGCTCGATCCGCATCGGCTCCGGTTTCCTGGGTGGGGACGGCGCCGACGCCGACGTCCGCGACACCTTCAACACCGACGACACGCAAGATAACGCGATGGACCTGCAGGGCGGAACCTATTCGTTCCCGGGGAACGTGTACAACATCTCGACCGGGTCCGACATCGGCAACGTTGAGAGCCGCGGCGTATACGTCAACTTCAACATCGGCGGAGACCTCGCCCAGTTCTTCACGGGGCTCTCCCCCGTGGTCGCTCAGAGCCCCGAGGAAGGCGACGTCAACTTCATCAACCTGAATGTGGGCGGCCGCATCGGCGACATCCAGATTTCCGGTGGCATCGGGAACGACCACGACGTCAACGACGACGGGCTTGCTTTCGACCCGTACAATTTGATCACGCTCGACAGTTTCAATCTTCGCTCCGGGGTTGGGGGCGGCAACGGCGACATCGGCCGTATCCGCGTCGGGTTCCACATTGTGGGC
>CAZJXA010000216.1:0-5832 GCA_964549785.1 uncultured Phycisphaeraceae bacterium
GTCGGGAAGGGGCATGGAAGAGGGTGGCGGGGACAGCGGCCAATGGCAAGTGGCAAATGGTGAAACCGCGCACTTGGCCCGCGTTGCCGCCGCGCCTGGCCCTCTGGTATCGTGTAGACGCATGAAAGCCGAGAGCATCTGCAAACTTCTGAGGGCCCGTCACCGCTGCGTCCGTATTATCGGGACGGAGGAGTCGGAGTGCATCGAAATCGCGGTCGCGGCGGCCATGACCATGAACCTGGACCCGTACGTGTGGTCGGTGACGGAGGGTGTGCGGGGCGGGATGTTCGCGGAGCGGGCCACGCGGCTGGACGACGGGACGAGCCCGGCGGCCTCGTTCGAGTGGATGGCCCGGAACCTGCCGCGGCCGAGCCTGGTGGTGACGCTGGACGTGGCGGACCAACTGACGGACACGGTGAACCTGCGTTCGTTCCGCGATTTGCTCGAGCACTTTCACGCGGGGCGGCTGGGGGCCTCGGCGATTGTGATGATCGACCATCACGATCGGATCCCGCCGATCATCGGGGGTTCGAGCATCCGGCACGAGATCGCCGCCCCGAACGATGAGGAGATCACGCGGCTGATCCGCGAGTCGATCGCGGTGGCGAAACAGACGCGGAACGTGGACGGAAAGGTGACCACGCAGTTCTTGCATCAACTGGTGCAGAATCTTCGCGGGCTCACGCGTCGGCAGGTGCGGCAGACCATCACGGCGTGCGTCATGGATGATGGGGCGCTGACCGAACGAGACCTCGCGGTGGTTCAGGCCACCAAGCGCGGGTTGCTGGCGGATGCGGGCGTCCTGGAGTTTGTGGACGCCCCGGCGAGCCTGGACGATATCGGGGGGCTGGTTGCGCTCAAGCAGTGGCTGCGGAAGCGCGAGAGCCTCTTCGGGCACAGTGAGATTCAGCCGCCCCGCGGGTTGCTGCTGCTGGGGGTGCAGGGAGCGGGGAAGAGCTTGGCGGCGAAGGCGATCGCGACGGCGTGGAAGCGGCCGTTGATGCGGCTGGACCCCGGGTCGCTATTCAACAAGTACATCGGCGAGACGGAACGCAACCTGCGGGACGCCTTGGCGCAGGCCGATGCGATGTCGCCGGTGGTGCTGTGGATCGACGAGATCGAGAAGGGGTTCGCCTCGTCCTCGGGCGAGGGCGGCACCGACGGGGGCGTGGGGCGGCGCATGTTCGGGACGTTGCTGACGTGGATGCAGGAGCACACCGCGCAGGTGTTTCTGGTGGCGACGGCCAACGACATCGAGGCGCTGCCGCCGGAGCTCTTGCGGAAAGGCCGGTTCGACGAGATTTTCTTTGTAAACTTGCCGTTGCACGCGGTGCGGCGGCAGATTTTCTCGATCCATCTGCGGAAACGATGCCCGGCAGCCGAGGGGATTGATCTGGAAGCGTTGGCCGCGGCGAGCGACGGGTTCAGCGGGGCCGAGATCGAGCAGGCGGTCATCAACGCGTGCATCGACGCCTCGTTCTTCAAGAAGTCGGTCTCGACGCAGTTGATCGTCGAGCAATTGCGGAACTCGCCCCCGTTAAGCGTGACCATGGCCGACAAGATCTCGTGGCTGCGTGAGTGGGCCGTGGGCCGGTGCGTCCCGGCGGACTGACCGGGAGCGTGCGGGCGATGCCGCGACTATCCTTGTAGCCCCGCGAAATTGGGGCGTGTTTCAAGGAGTTTTTCGTTGTCCACCGTTCAGATTCCATCTAAAACCAATCCGCCCGTTCTGGCGATGTCGGTCGTTCCGGGGACTTCGGGCAGCGAGTCGGGGTCGGTGCCGGCGTCGGGGTCCATCAAGCCGGTTCCGTTCATGTCCACGGCCCTGGCGGAGGCCGATATCGAGGCGGCCGTCGGGGTTCTCCGGAGCGGGATGTTGCGGGCCTCGAAAAAGTGCGACGAGTTTGAGAAGCGATGGGGATCCATGACGGGCGCCAAGCACACGATGACCTGCGCCAACGGCACCTGCGCGCTGCAACTGGCGTACGAACCCCTGTTCGCAGCGGGCGACGAGATTCTGGTTCCGGCGTGGTCGTACATCGCGACCGCGAGCATGCTGGTCGCCCGGGGCTGCGTCCCCGTGTTTGTCGATGCGTTACCCGACACCTATCAACTGGATGTCAAGGATGCGGCCGCCAAGGTGACGCCCCGCACCAAGGGAATCGCCGTCACCCATCTCTACGGATGCCCGGTGGATATCGACGGCGTGCAGGCGTTGGCGGGCACGCACGATCTGAAAGTGGTGTACGACGCCGCGCAGGCCCACCTCGCGACGTGGAACGGGCGCGGGCTGGGCGAGTTTGGCGATGCGGTGACGTATTCGCTGTACGCGACCAAGAACCTCGCGACCGGCGAGGGCGGGTTCATCACCGTGAACGACGACGCTCTGGCACGGAAGGTGAAACTGCTGCGGAGCCACGGCGAAACCGACAAATACCTCCACGAGTCGGTCGGGTACAACTACCGCATGAACGACATCACCGGAGCGATCGGGCTTTCGAGGCTGGACCGGCTGCCGGACCAGACGGCGGCCCGGCAGCGGGTGGCCGCACGGTACGACGCGATGATCTCGAAAATCGACGGGCTGAAGGCCCCGGTCACCACGCCGGGCGCGACGTCGGCCTTCCATCTGTACACCGCGCAACTGAACCTTTCACGCCTCACCTGTTCGCGCGACGAGTTCTGCAAAGCCCTGATGGCGGAGGGCGTTCCCACGGCGACGCACTACCCGCGCAGCCTTCCGAACCAGCCCGCGCTCTCGAAGTGGAACCGGAACGACTGCCCGGTCGCGGACGACCTCGCGACCAAGGTTTTTTCCCTCCCCATGCACCACGATCTGACCGAGGAACACCTGGCCACGGTCGAGCGGGCGCTCCGCAAGACCGCCGCGACGTTCAAGAAAGGGTGAGGGGCGGTTCAAACGAACCGATTGAGTATTCGGCCCTCGGAATTATTCCGGTCGGACCGGCATACCCGCCCGAAGGGCTTCGATTTCATCCGCGAGGACGTCGTGGCCCGAGGCCGCTGTCATCAGAGATTCGGCTTTGTTCAACAGCCGGCGGGCTTCGTCCATTTCTCCCGCGCCCAGCATCATGCGCGCGAACAGCACGTCGCGCTGCGGGTCGGCCGGGCTATGTCTCCGTTCGAATAGCCGCCCGGCCTCGAGCGCGTGCGGCACCGCTTCGCTCGCCCGGCCCGCGAAGAAGAGGGCCGACGCCAAGTTGGTCTGAAGGCTCGCGCTGTGGGGCTTGATCGCCACGATCTCCGCGAGGGAGGCGGCCGCGGCGGACATCTTTTCGATGTCGTCGGGAACCGTCCGTATCAGCCCGACCGCGCTGCTGTTGGTCCAGTTGACTTGTGGCCCCAGCGTTCGCAGCCAATGGGCGGCGAGTCGACGCACTTGGTCGGGCTGATCCGTGGCCGCCAGGGCGCTCCGGACCCGGCCTTCGGTGGTGCCGATCGTCGCCAGAAGACGGTGGGCAAGGCCGTCGGCACATTCGGTGAGCCACCTTGCCTCGCTGAGGTGGATGGGGCGCGGGATATCGCTCGGCCAGGCCCGGACCGCGTCGGGAGTCCACCCGTGTCCTGCGGGTTGGTCCGGAGGCACCGCCTCGAGCCTGACGATGACGGACTTCCCACCCGCGACCAGCAGCGCGTCCCCATCCATGCGGCCCAGGACATCGACATCGCTCACCGGGAGGGCGAGGTTCGCCAGGACAGCGCCGCCGAGCTCGGGGGATAGCGGTGGGCCTCCATCGATGACATGCACGGTCGGGGCCAGGCCACTGGCAAAGACGCGGGTGCCGTCCGCGGAGACGCGGATCGAGCGGACGTCGTCGGTCGTTCCCAGGTCGGCCTTCCAGAGCGCTCCGCCGGTGTGCGCGTCCCACGCCGAGACGATGCCCCCCGGATGCCCCACGGCGATGTGTCGCCCGTCCGGGAACCACGTGGCGCTGCACACGGTGGCGCCGGGCTCGATCGTGCGCAACGCTTCCAGCGTGACGCCGTCACGGATCACGATCGGCAACGGCGCCGACCCGCGCACCGACAGCGCGGAAATCGGCCCGCTGGCGTGCAGCAGCCGACTGCCATCGGCACAGAACTCGAACCCCCGCACCGTCACCGCGGGGTCGTGCTGGACTGCCGGCACCGATGGTGAGCCCAGCAGTTCCCACGTTCCGGAATCGAGCACCCGAATGGTGCCGTCCGTCCCGGCCATGAGGAGGCGGTCCCCCGAAGGATGGAAGGCCGCAGCGCCGATCGTGTTGAGCCACGGCGCGGGGAGGGGTGGGCGATCCGGATCGGGCGTCACCGGTGACTCGCTGAGGGCGGCCAACTGGGTTCCGCCGCGGGCATCGAGCACAAAGAGTTCGTTGCCCACGCCCGCCCCGCCCAACCACACCACGCGCTGCGAATCCGGGGTCCACACCACCGCCACGGGATGGGTCGGGCCGGTGTTCTTGCGCCATAATGGCAACCCCACGACGGTGTCGAAACACTCGACACTCCCCCAGGACATGGTGAGCACGCGAGTGCCGTCTGGCGAAAGGGGCCCGCGGAACGTGACGTCGTTCGCGGAGACCATCCACGGGGTGCGCGGGGGCCGAACGGGCAGGACGCTCACCCGCCCTGTGAAATCCGTCACGACGAGCCGGTCGCTCCCGGTGGAAAACGAGGCGGAGCGAATGGCACCGTCGCCCGCCAGAAGGATGCGGGGGACGCCCACCCCATCGGGAGCGGCGCGGTCGATCGGGAAGACATGAACGCTCCCCAAGGTGTCGCCCACCGCGAGCGTCGTCCCATCGCCCGAGAGCGTCCCGATTGTCCAGATGGTGTCGCGCGGAGCCCGGTAGGCCGCGAGCGGTTGGTCGTCGCGGAGCAGGAGGCCCCAGGCGTGCGGGCCCAGCTCAAGCTTGGGGACGCTGAAGCGGATCGGCTTTGGAAGGATGCTGACGGTTTGACCGCTGCGGGCGTCGAGCAAGAGCGTTTCGGGGTCGGCCCGGTCGCGGGGGAGGTAGACCTTGATGATGACGGGGAGTTGAGCGTCAGCGCTGAGGACGAGTTCCATCCCGGAGGCGGGGCGAGGGGTCGGGAGGCGCCACAATAACGACCCGGTGGAGGTTCGGACCAGCGCGATCTCGTTCCCACCCATGAGCGCGGCGTGCGGCTCGGCGGCACCCCCAGAGGTCGGAATCGCCATGGGAAAGGCGCGGACCCAGCGCGAGTTCGCCGATGGCGGGCAGGACCACCGGGTCACGACGCCGTGGGGGTCGACGCCCACGAAGGTTCCGCTGGGCGCGATCCCGAGGACGACGCGTCCGTCCGTCGCGGGCACGGGATGGCTGAGTTCGAACTCCCCGACGGCTCGCTCCTCGTCGAGGTTCCAGAGCAGGCACCGGGAGGTCGGGCCTTGCGCCTCCGAGACGACAAGCGCCGAGCCCGGGATCACGACCGCGTTCTTGACGGGCTCTCCGAGTGGAACCACACGCCCCGGATTTGCGGCCCCCCAGAGATAGCGCCATTCCCAGCCGCGGAGCGTCTCTGATGCATGGGAGAGGGCCCGGCGGGCCCGGACGGCGTCGCCGGAGCGCATGGCACCGTCCGCCGCGGCGAGCGAGACGCGGTATTGCCCCAACTCGGCGGCCGCCCGGCCCCGCTCGGCGAGTGAACGCTGTTTGGATTCCGCGAGCAAGGCCCGCTCGGCCCGCACATACTGGACGGTTGTGACCAGCCCCGCCGAAGCAAGGAGCACGCCCGCCACGGCCACGAGCCCGGCGACGCCCCGGCGACGCCGGACGAATTTTTGGAGCGCGTAGAGCGTGCTGTGCGGGC
>CAZJXA010000217.1:0-5821 GCA_964549785.1 uncultured Phycisphaeraceae bacterium
GCCGCTGCGCGCGTCCGTGTAGACCGGGTACCACTCGTCGGTCTTGAGGCCGGGGCCGTGCGCTTTCCCCGATTTCACCCGGGCGGAGACTCGCGCCTGGTGGGCCGGGCTCTATCGCGAATTCCTGTCGAGCGGCATCGACGGCGTCTGGAACGACATGAACGAGCCGGCGGTCTTTGAGGCCCCGGAAAAGACCATGCCCGGGGATAACCGGCACGAGGCAGATGCCGCGCTGGGCGGCCCCGGGCCGCACACGAAGTACCACAATATCTACGGCATGCAGATGGTGAGGGCCACCCGCGAAGGCATCCAGGCCGCGCGGCCCGAGAAGCGTCCGTTTGTGCTGACGCGGGCCAACTTTTTAGGCGGACACCGGTACGCCGCGACGTGGACGGGCGACAACCGGAGCGATTGGAATCACCTGCGCTGGTCGATCCCGATGGCGCTCAACCTGGGCCTCAGCGGTCAGGCCTTTGCGGGCCCGGACATCGGCGGATTTATCGGGAACGCCACGCCGGAACTGTTCGCCCGGTTCATGGGCATCGGCAGCCTGCTCCCGTTCGCCCGGGCCCACACCGTGAAGGACAGCGTCGACCATGAGCCGTGGAGTTTCGGCCCCGAGTGTGAAGACATCTGCCGAATCGCCCTTGAGCGACGCTACCGACTGTTGCCCTACCTCTACACGCTCTTTGCGGACGCCGCCGCGACGGGGATGCCGGTCGCCCGTCCGCTCTTCTTCGCCGACCCCGCCGATCCGCGTCTGCGCAATGAGGATCGCGCGTTTCTTTTGGGCCACGACGTGTTGGTGAGGGCGGACGTCGAACCCGGTGGTGGAGGGGTCGGGTCGGCGATGCCTCCCGGGGTCTGGAAGCGCTTCGAGCTGACCGACCGAACCAGCGATCAACTTCCCGAACTTTGGCTGCGGGCGGGTGCGATTCTGCCGGTCGGACCCGTCATGCAGTTCAGCAACGAAGTGCCGGTGGATCCGCTCACGCTGTTTGTCCATCCGGATGCCACGGGCATCGCAACCGGCGAGTTGTACGAGGATGAGGGCGATGGCTACGGCTACGCCCAAGGCCAGTTTTCGAGGGTGCGATTTACTGCCCGATCGCCTGGAGGGGGTGGCCGAGGCGCCAGCGATAACCGGGTGACGATGGATCACGTCGAAGGGAAAGCGTCGTTCATCGCGCGGCAGGTGGTCGTGGAATGGGTGAAATAAAGCGCGGGCGGGCGACGCGGCGCCCGTCCCTCCGGGTGAGAGACGGATTTGACGGTGTTCCGGCACATCAAACCCGGCGACATTCCGGGTCTTTCCGCAGCGAAGCCGCCTGAATCGATCGCCGTTCGCCACGAAGCGCCGCCGAAGCTGATATTCTGTGGGTGGCACGACCCGCATTTTCAGGAGTTTTCACATGCAGAGCACACACGCGAAACGGGCCTTCATCGCCGGAGCCGTCACCATGTTGGGATTCATCGCCGGAAACGCGGTGGCGCAGGACGTGGGTGCGCGGCCCGCCGCCGTGCCGCCGGCGTCGAACACCCCGGCCGACTGGGTGGTCCTTTTCGACGGGACGTCGCTCGACAACTTCCGGGGCTACCGAAAGGGCGAAATGCCCGATGCCGGCTGGGAGTTAGTGGACGGAACCCTTCATCACAAGGCGGGTGGCGGGGGCGGCGATCTGGTGACCCGGGGCCGGTACGGCGACTTTGAATTGGAGTTCGACTGGAAGGTGGCCGAAGGCGCGAACAGCGGCGTCTTTTATCGGGTGAGCGAAGAGGAATCGGCCCCGTACCTCACGGGCTCGGAGTACCAGGTTCTCGACAACACCAAGCACGTCGACGGCAAGAATCCGAAGACCTCTGCCGGGGCGATCTATGCGTTGTACGCCGCGGAGAAGGACGTGACACGGCCGGTCGGCGAATGGAACACGGCGAAGATCGTGGTCATCGGCAACGTGATCGAACACTGGCTCAACGGAGAACTGATCGTCAAGGCCGAGATCGGATCGGACGATTGGAATGCCCGTGTCGCCGAGAGCAAGTTTAAAGACTGGAAGAAGTACGGCACCAAGACGCAGGGGCATCTGGTCTTCCAGGATCACGGCGACGACGTGTGGTATCGGAACATCCGGGTGAAGAGCGCGAAGGCGGCTGAGCAGGCTCCCAAGGAGCAGAAGCCCGCGGTTCCAGCCCCCGCATCGAGTTGAGTGGCGGGAACGTTTCGCTTTCCGATGAGCCACGGAGAATCGCATGGCTGAGTTTCCGCGCTCAAATTTGCGTTCGACCGAGGGCGTGGTTCTGTGGACGGTGCCCGCACCGGCGCGGCGGGCGATGGCTATTCCCGCCAATCCCGGCCTTCGATGGTTTCTTTCCGAGGGCTGGAGATTGATGTGGAGCGACTGGCCCGGGATTGCAGGACCTTGGGTCGTGTATTGCCTGATCGTGCTCGCGGGGGGTTTTGTGCCGTTGGTGGGCGGCCTTGCGGGTATTTTCACCGCTCCTCTGGCCGTAGCGGCGGGTCATCTCGCGGTTCGGCGTTGGCGGGGCGAGCCAACCCGCCTTGCCGAGATGTTCGAATTGAAGGAAAAGTACTGGCCGCTGGTGGGCCAGCAACTCGTGGTTGCGCTGACGGTGTCGCTGGCGTTTATCCCGGTGATTCTTGCGATTGCGGCAGTGGTTATTATTGAAGCGACTTCCAGACGCGGCGGCGCCGGTGCCGCCGGTGGGCCGGCAACGGTCTCGATTGTGTTGGTGAGCGTGAGCGGCGTGGTCAGCCTTTTCTTGTATGCCTATGTGTTCGCGCGGCTGAGTTTCTCGGGGTTGATCTATGTTGATGCTCCGCCGGGCAGGATGCAAGTTTTCGAAGCGATGTCCGCCAGTTGGCGGGCCACCGCCGCGCCGGCTTCGACACTCTTCGGGCTGGTGATTGTTCAGAGTCTGGTGTTGTTGCTGACGGCGCTGTTGTTGCTGGTGGGGGCCTTGCTGATCGGCGGGCCTTTTGCGATGGCGACGAGCGCGGTGTGCTTTGCGGTTTTGGTGCCCCGGGCCGGTTCGGGCCGGTATTGCCATGCCTGCGGGTATGACATGGTGCATGCACCCACGGGGGTGTGTCCGGAGTGCGGCACCACGATGCTTCCGCCGGAGTTGCCGGTGTGAGCGATCGTTGGCGGCACCGCTTCGCCAAGGCTCGTGACATCTCGTCAACGTCAGGACGCGAGCGGGCTACCTAGGGAATCGGCGAGATCATCTCGTACTCGATCCGGATGCCCGCGATGCCCAGACTGCCATCCCAAGGTTGGTTGTCTGCGGTGAAGATGACGATGCGATAGAAACTGGTTTCGTTGTTGATCGTGAGGTTGGGGACAGGTGTGCAGTCGATGGCTCGGTTGAGAATCGATGATGTCGCGCTGGTGCCGCTGCCGCGGAGAGCGGGACCGCGGGTGAACTGATCGACCTGCACGAACTGGGCGGTGAGGTTCTTGGTGGAAGACGTGTCGTACATCCATGCGATGACCTGCGTGATGGTTGCACCGTTGGGCAGGTGCACACCCGCCGTCAAATGATCATTCGCAAACCCGCCAGGAATCGTCGCGTATTCGCCAAAGGCGAGGCTCTTGGCGCTGCTGAAATTGCTGACGATATCAAAGTCGGCGGGCACGATCGTCGCGAACGTGATTTTGGGCGTGGCGTATTGCACATCGTTGACGACCTGGGTACCGGCGATGAGCACCCCTGGAATCGAGACGGTGCCGTTGTTGTAAATGCTCATCCTTGTGACGTTGCCGCCCGTTCGGAACTGCAGGCCGCTGAGGGTCTCGGGGTTGTTGTAGATGATTCCAGCATCCTCGGCCCCACTGGCGGGCGTGCCAAAGAGCAGGCCGTTCTCGGACAGGTCTTGCGTGATCATGTTGAAGTAACCGCCAAAGGCGTTCTCCATGACCATTGTCGAGTTCGCGTTTGGGGTCAGGAACGATGTGCCGTTCGCGATGTGCAGCCGCGCGGCGGGACTTTCCGTGCCCACACCCAGAGAGCCGTTGCCTCGCAGGGCGGCCCAAGTGAGCCCGCCCACGCGGAAGCGGAGGGAATCGGCTTCGGACGAATCCTGATCCCACTGATAGGCGATCTGGCCGTCGGCACCGATACCCGATTCAAAGTTGATCGCTCCCAAGGTCCCGCCTTGCGTCGCGAGAATCGGTGCCCCGTTCCCGAGCGAGAGCACCGACCCGCCCTGGCTGGTATTGGTAGTGAGTCTCACGACCGCCTGCTGTGCCGTGATGTCGAGCGGGAAAACAGGTGAAGGGTTGCCGATGCCCACATTGCCCGTGAAGTTGTTGACGTTGGTGAACGTGTTGCCGACGTCGCGCCGGGCAACGTTGTTGTTGACGCTGAGGATGCCAGCGCCAAGTTGCAGGCCCGTGCCCGTGCTGAAAGTGGTGCCGGGGGAACCTGGGAAGCCCTGTGGCCCCTGCGGCCCCGTCGCACCTGTTGCGCCGGCGGCACCAGGAGCACCCATGGCACCGGTAGCACCAGACGGGCCTTGAAGACCGGTTGTGCCTTGCACGCCGGTTGCGCCCTGCGGGCCTATGGGCCCGGTGAGGCCGGTGACGCCGATGGGTCCCTGCGGACCCTGATTTCCGGCAAGTGCGAAGGCGGCGAAGGGCGTGGCCGTCAGTTGCTGGCGCGGCGTGAGCGTGGTGAAGTTACCGGAGCCCGCGGGACGGACGTCTATTTCGAGCCAGCGTTGCTGGCCGGTGAAGACGGCGCCAAAGTCGAGTTGGACATTGAACTGCCCGGCGGCGGAGGGCGCAATGTTGTTGGCTGCCAGTTGCGGGCCGACTTGCGTGCCCGCCGCGGCGGCGGCGTAGAGCCGGAACCGCAGGTCAACGGGCGTCGTGGTCGGGACGCCGACACTCGAGAGTTGGCCTTGATAGGTGAAGCGGTTGTCGACCGTCTGGGCGAACGCGGGCGAGCCCGCCAGCAGGCACCCGGCAACTAACGCCACGAACGAAAAGACTCTGGATTGGACACTCAGTGATCGCATGTTCTCCCCTTGTTCCGGTGAACGAAAGTTTATCCGAGAACGGTGGAGTTGCAAGAGATTTGTGCGCGGAAATGGGACAGGTGAATTCACTTGCCCGGCATCTCTGGGCTGTTGACGTGCTGCACCGATGGGGCGGAAAGGCGGCGTCTCGCTACCATTCGTGGTGAGCGACGATGGGTTCATCAGGGCTGCTGATCTCGGCGTGATCGGCTATGCCGAGGCGTATGGCGTGCAGGAACGGGCCGTGGTTGAGGTGCTGGCCGCGCGTGAGCGTGGCGGCGGCGTTCGGGCCATCGTGCATGTGCTGGAACACCCGCTTGTGCTGACGGTGACGCGGCGGGCCAGGGAACTCGGGCATGTGCTGGCTTCGCCGGAGGTGCTGCAACAACACGGGATTTTGGTTCAGGATACTGATCGGGGCGGGGATGTCACGTATCACGGACCAGGGCAGTTGGTGGTGTATCCGATCGTGGATTTGAACTATTTTGGGTTGGGGCTGCACGCGTACATGCGGTTGCTTGAGGATGTGGTGATTGAGGCGTGCCGCGGCTGGGGCTTGGAGGCGGACAGGGAAGAGGGGGCGACGGGGGTGTGGGTCTTTGAACCGAATGGTGAGTTACTAGGTGTTGTCACCACACTGGAACGACCAGCCAACTGCGCGTGGGGCGATACCGACCGCAAGAGTCTCTATATTACGGCGCGCAACTCGCTCTATCGCGTGCGGACAAAGGTAGCGGGGTTGGCGGTAAACTAAGAAAGATTCTCTCCTATCACCGCGAA
>CAZJXA010000218.1:0-5794 GCA_964549785.1 uncultured Phycisphaeraceae bacterium
ATTCATGCACGATCAACCTCCGGGTGCTCGTGCACCGCTGGCCAGCGGTGCCGATCGCCGCGAAGACCACCGCCCGGGTCGCGAGATCCGCATCCGCCGTCTCGTCGATCACCACCGCGTTGTTCCCGCCCAACTCCAGCAGGCACCGCCCGAGCCGCCCCGCCACCACCTGCCCCACACGACGGCCCATCCGGCACGAGCCCGTGGCCGAGATCAGCGGCAGCTGCGGATCGGCAATGAAGCGCTCCCCCACCACGTCGTCCGTGCCGATGACCAGCGCGAACACATCTCGATATCCCATCGACTCCGCCACTCGGACCGCCAGCCCGTTGCTCGCGATCGCGGTCAGCGGGGCGAACAGGCTCGGCTTCCACACGATGCTGTCGCCGCACACCGCCGCGAGCATCGCGTTCCACGCCCACACCGCGTTGGGAAAATTAAACGCCGAAATAATCCCGATCGGCCCCAGCGGCAGCCATTGTTCATACATCCGATGGTCGGGCCGTTCGCTGGGCATCGTCAGCCCGTAGCACTGACGCGAAAGCCCGACGGCGAAGTCGGCGATATCAATGGTCTCCTGAACCTCGCCCAGGCCTTCCTGCCGAATCTTGCCGACCTCGAGGCTGATGAGCGACCCGAGCGCGTCTTTGTGCTTCCGGAACTCTTCACCGATGGCCCGAACCACCTGCCCCCGCACCGGCGCGGGCACGAGGCGCCAGCGCTCAAACGCCGATACCGAGCGCGCGATCACGGCGTCGTAGGCCGCCGCGTCGTCGAGTTGCACAGAGGCCAGCCTCTCGCCATTTGCGGGGTTGCGCACGACCACTCGCGCGACGTCGCGGTCGTGAGATTCCGGCGGGGCAAGGGTCACCCGCGCCTCGTTGCCCAAGCCCAGCGATTCCCAGATTCGTTCAATCATCACGGACAGTCTATCCCGGATCGGACCCGCCCCGATGCGGCGAACCCGGCTTGGATTCCGGCATCGGCAGGTCGATCAGGAAGTCGTGCAGCCGCGCCACGTCGGGCGAGCGGGCATCCCGCACGTACGCGCCGCTCACCGCGACGCCGCATGCCAGGCACTCGCCCAGCGTCATCGAGTGCAACTGGCCGAACACGAAGCCCGCGTTGAAGTGGTCACCCGCCCCGGTGGAGAGCCGCGGCTCGTTCGTAAATGGCCCCTCAATCCACGCCGCCTCACCCCCGGCGGTCGCGGCCCCGGCACCCTCACGCGGATGAACCGCGATGCAATCAAGATCCGTCAGCCGCTGAATCTCGGCCGCCCGGGCCATCACCGTCTCTCCCAGCGTCGCCATCGAACGCGCGGGGCTCACATCGCCCCCCATCACCGACACAATCCGCTCCGACTCCGCAAGGTTCAACCCCAGGGTCACGCGGAGCCCCGGCAATCCATTCAACTCAAGCAACTGGCCCATCGCGCTGCGCACGTCCTCGTCGGTGCGCTTGGCCGGGTCCGACAGGTCGATCGCCAGCCTCCGGTTTTTCACCCGTATCCGCGGCCAAACGTCCTTCATCATCCCCCGCCATATGCCGGGCACCCCGCCCAGCAAACTCCAATTCACCACCCCGATCAAGTCGGCCTCATCGAACATCGCGATCAGTGGTTCCAGACCGATCCGCTTGACGATCGCGCCCCACGTCACCGCCTGCACAAGCGAGGTGTTGTTGAACATCAACTTTCCGTCATCAAACTCCAGGCACAACGTCGAGGACGGCGGACCGATCGCCACCGCCTTGCGGCACTTGGCCGCGAACGCCGCGAAGACCGGATGAATCCCGATCCGCTGATGGTCAGAGATGGCACCGATGTACGTCGTGGGTGTCTCCAAACTCGCCAACGCGCCCGCCAGCAGCGGCCCGTTCCCGCCGAAACGGTCCTCCACCAGCACCTGCTCGATGTTCGTGCTCCGCCCGGCCGCAGCGGCACAACGGGCCGAGAACGCCGCGATCGTCTCGATCCGGGTGTACCCCGTCGGAGTCATGTCGGTCCGCCGATCCACCATGTGAAGGATCGAGTCGATAAACCCGTCGAAACCGATCAGCGCGGTGCGCGACTCGCGGGCGTCGGGGGTGATCGCGGCGATCTTCGCGGCGGCCGAACGGGCGGTTTCCTCTCGCAAGTGGCTCATAGATGCAGAGTCTATCGAAAGTCGGCACCGGGGTTGCGCGTCCGGAACCGCCCGCGCCAACCATTCGGCCGATGCCCGCGGAAGTCGAAATCGTCCTTGCCACCGGAAACCCGCACAAGGTCGCGGAGATATCGGCGATCTTCGCCCACTTCGTCGAACCCCTCATCCGCGTGCGGGGGCTGCCATCGCTGCCCGGCTACCCCTTCCCGGAACCCGCTGAAACCGGCTCGACGTTCGAGGAAAACGCAACAATCAAGGCCGTCGCGTACGCCCGGGCCATAGACCGACTCTGCCTCGCCGACGATTCGGGGCTCGAAGTGGATGCCCTCGATGGCCGCCCGGGTGTCATCTCGTCTCACTTCGCCACGGGAGGTGTCGAGACCGGAATCGACCGGGCCGCCCGCGACGCCGCGAATACCGATCGCCTGCTCGCCGACCTTGCCGCCATTCCGCCCGCACGTCGGGCAGCGCGTTACGTGTGCGTCATGGTTCTGGCCGATGCGTCCGGCGTCCGGGCCACAAGCCGGGGCACGTTCGAAGGCCGCATCGGAACTCCGCCGCGGGTTCCCGCCGGTGGGCATGGGTTCGGATACGACCCGGTCTTTCTGGTGGGGCCGTCGTTCACCAAGACCGGAGCCGAATTAACTCCTGACGAGAAGAGCCGCTCGAGCCACCGTGCCGTGGCGTGCGGACGGATGGCGGAGCATCTGGCCCGCCTCTTCGGCGCGGGACCGGCCCGCTGATGCGCGCGATCTCGTTCGCCATCCCTGCGCACAACGAAGCGGAATCCCTGCCGCTCGCGGTCCGCTCCATCCGTGAATCATGTGCCGCGTGCGGAGTCGTCCCCGAGATCGTCGTCGCCAACGACGCCTCTTCCGATGCCACCGCCGCCGTCGCCGAAGCGCTCGGAGCCCGGGTCGTGTCCCACGATCGTCGGCAGATCGCGGCCACCCGCAACGCGGCGGCCCGCGCCTCCACTCACGCGATCATCATCTTCCTCGATGCGGATACACAACTGACACCGCGGGCCCTGGTCGCCATTCTTCAAGCCTTGGAGGCCGGTGCTTTGGGCGGGGGCACGTGGGCCACGTTCGACCACGGCGTCGGCCTATGGGGCAAGGCAGCACTCTGGATCACGGTGCGGCTCCTTGCCTTGGGGGGCGGAACCGGGGGCGCGTGCGTCTTCTGTCGGCGGGAGATTTTCGAGAAGATCAACGGTTTCGATGAAACGTTCTACGCGGGTGAGGAGGTCTTCTTCGCGCGGTCGATCGCGCAGCACGGGCGCTTCGCCATCATCCGCGAACCCGTCATCACCTCGGGCCGAAAAGTGCGGACGTTCAGCGTGTGGGAGTTGTCAAGGGTCGTGCTGCGGGGCATCTTCAGCGGGGGTTCGTCACTCAAGAGCCGCGTCGGGCTCGATCTCTGGTACGGCGAACGTCGCCCCGACCCGGCTGCCGCCCCGCCGCCACCACCAGCGGCACCGCCCAAATGATCGAAGACGTTCAAAACTAAAAAAGGCCCCCGCGCTCGCGCAGGGGCCTTGTGTCAATTTTCACCGGGCGGCAGCGACTGCCGAACTTACTTGTCTTCCTTGACCTTGAACTCGGCGTCGATCACATCGTCTTTCGAGGCGCCGCCCTCGGGTTTCACTTCGGCGGTAGTGTCGCTCTTCTTCGACTCTGATTCGTACACGGCCTTACCCAACTCCATGCTCGCTTTCTCGAGTTCGTTCATGGCGGCTTGAATAGCGGCCTTGTCCTCGCCCTTGAGGGCCGATTCCAGGTTGGAGAGCGCCGATTCGATGCGTCCCCGCGCCTCCGACGCCACCTTTCCCCCATGCTCCTCGAGGTTCTTGCGGGTGCTGATGAGCGCGGCGTCGGCCCGGTTCTTGAGATCGACCACCTCGCGCCGGGCCTTGTCCTCCGCCGCGTGCTGCTCGGCGTCGCGCTTCATGCGCTCGATCTCGGCCTTGTCGAGCCCGCCCGAGTTCTGGATCTTGATGTCGGCCTTTTTCCCGGTGCCCTTGTCGGTCGCGACCACTGTCAGGATGCCGTTCGCATCCAGGCCGAACTCGACCTCAATCTGCGGCATTCCACGCGGCGCCGGGGCGATTCCCGCGAGGTCAAAGTTGCCCAGCGTGCGGTTGTCCTTCGCGAACTCGCGCTCGCCCTGCAGAACCTGAATGGTGACGCTCGACTGGTTGTCCGCCGCGGTCGAGAACGTCTCTTTGCGGCTGGTCGGGATGGTCGTGTTCTTCTCGATCAACTTGGTCATCACCCCGCCGTACGTTTCGACGCCCAGGGAGAGCGGTGTGACGTCCAGCAGAAGAACGTCCTTGACCTCCCCGCCCATGACGCCACCTTGAATGGCGGCCCCCACGGCCACCACCTCGTCGGGGTTCACGCTGCGGTTGGGCTCCTTGCCGAAGATTTCCTTCGCGATCTGCTGCGTTCGCGGCATTCGGGTCGAACCGCCCACCAACACGATCTCGTCGATCTTGCTGGCGTCGATCTTCGCGTCCTTGATGGCCTGCAGGCAAGGAGCCCGCAGTCTCTCAAAGAGGTCCTTGCACAACGCCTCGAACTTGGCCCGCGTGATGCTCACCTGAAGGTGCTTGGGCCCGCTCGCATCGGCCGTGATGAACGGCAGGTTGACGGTCGTCTCCTGGGCGTTCGAGAGTTCGATCTTGGCGCGTTCCGCACCCTCCTTCAGCCGCTGCAGGGCCATCGGGTCTTTACGGACGTCGATCCCCTCCTTCTTGCGGAACTCCTCGGCGATGAAGTCGATCAGCGTTTGGTCCCAGTCGTCACCGCCCAGGTGCGTGTCGCCGTTCGTGCTCAACACCTCGAAGACGCCGTCGCCGACGTCCAGGATCGAAACGTCGAACGTCCCGCCGCCCAGGTCAAAGACCGCGATCTTCTCGTTCTTCTTCTTGTCGAGCCCATAGGCCAACGCCGCCGCCGTCGGCTCGTTGATGATCCGCTCCACCTTGAGCCCGGCGATCTCGCCCGCGTCCTTGGTCGCCTGGCGCTGCGCATCGTTGAAGTACGCCGGCACCGTGATCACGGCCCGATCGACCTTCTCACCCAGATATTCCTCGGCGGTCTTCTTGAGGTCCTGCAGGATGAAAGCGGAAATCTGCTGCGGCGTAAACTCGCCCTGATTCACCTTCACCCGCACGAACTCGTCGCCCGAGCCCACCAGCGTGTAGGGAACTTTGCTCTCCTCGTTGCCCGACTTGCCATAGACGCCCGCGCCCGAGTCGTTCACCTCGCTGCGGCGCCGGCCCATGAATCGCTTGATCGAGTAGACCGTGTTCTTCGGGTTAGTCACCTGCTGATGCTTCGCGGGCTGACCGACCAACCGCTCGCCCTTGTCCGTGAAACCCACCACCGAGGGCGTGATGCGGTTTCCGGTTGAGTTGATCAACACCTTGGGCTGGCTGCCTTCCATCACCGAAACCACCGAGTTCGTGGTGCCGAGATCGATCCCGATAATTTTCGACATGTTCGCGTTTCCTTTTCCTTGGCCTCTACCGACCTTGTCCAAGGCCTACCCATCCGAAGCAACAACAATGCCACATCCACCCAGAAACGTCACCCGCCGCCACCCGCCCCCCAAGCCCGCCACGGGGCATCCGTCCATGC
>CAZJXA010000219.1:0-5699 GCA_964549785.1 uncultured Phycisphaeraceae bacterium
GGGCAGGCGGTGCCCAGGCCCAGGACGTTGTACTTGCGGCCGATGTCGAAATCCATCTCTGCGTGGTATTGATCGGTGCCCAGCACGCCCATGGAGATGCCGCCAGCGATGGCGCCCTTGAACTTTTTGCCATTGCGCATGCCGTTGCAGAGTTTGGGGTGCTCAATGATGGTGCTGAGTTTGGTGCCGAGTTCGAGTTCGAAGGTGCCGGGGCGGTTGACGTGTCCGGAGACTCCCATCAATTTGGTGCCGAAACTCGCGGGAGCGCCGGCGAAGGTGCTGGCGGTGCCCTGCTTCATAAACCACTCGGCACCGTTCTCGATGATGCTGGGCAGGTGGGCGAGGGTTTCGACGTTGTTGATGATGGTGGGTTTGCCGAAGAGTCCCTTGATGGCCGGGAAGGGGGGCTTGATGCGAGGCCAGCCGCGCTTTCCTTCCAAGGCTTCGAGGAGGCCGGTTTCTTCGCCGCAGATGTAGGCGCCCGCGCCGCGGTGGACGTAGCACTCGACGCCTTTGCCGAAGATGCCGTTGGCGTAGGCCTCTTTGAGGGCGTTCTCGAGGACGCGGGCCTGGTGGTGGTATTCGCCGCGGATGAAGATGTAGGCGGTGCGGATTCGGCAGGCGTGGCAGCAGATGGCGATGCCTTCGAGCATCAGGTGGGGATCAAAGTCCATGAGGAGGCGGTCTTTGAAGGTTCCCGGCTCGGATTCATCAGCGTTGATGGCGAGGTAGCGCTGGCCGGGGTCTTCTTCGTTTCCCGCTTCGTCAACTTTCAGCTTGGGCAGGAAAGTCCATTTCAACCCAGTGGGGAAGCCAGCGCCGCCCCGCCCACGAAGCACAGACTTCTTGACCTCGTCGGTCACGGCGTCGGGCTTCATCGTGAGGGCTTTTCGGAGGCCGATGTAGCCGCCGGTCTGGACGTATTCGTCGTACCCCACGATGTGGCGGTCCTTGGGGTCGGCATAGGGCCAACAGGGAATGCGCTTGGTGAGGATGGGGCCGGAAAGGTTCGGATTAATGTCGGTGGACATGCAGGCGGAAGGTTAGGAGGACGGATGAATCACCGCCGTGCCAAACTTCGCGGCCACTTCTCGGCCCATGTGCCGCTCAGCCTTTGACGATCTCGGTTTCCCAACCGTCGTACATGCCGCCCAATTCGGAGGCCATTTCGTCGGCCGCGGAAGTGCGGTCGAAGATTTCTTCGATATCAGGTGAGCCGTTGTGGGTGAATGAGACGAGGTAATCGCCGGTGTCGCCTTCTTCGGTGGGCTCGACCTCGAACTCGTTTTCCTTAGCCCATTCCGCGAACTCCTCGGCGGCTTCGGCGTCCTCGAAGTAGGCGAAATGCTGGATGGAGCGCGGGCTCTTGAGGTCGTCGCCGTTTTCCTCGAGTTGGCGAATCACCATCATGTCGCCGTTCCAGCGGATTTCGGCGGGCGTGGGGCAGACGGTCTCGATGAAGATCTCACCATCGGCGTCCTCGAGGGTTGACACCTCGCCCTTGTGGCTCTTCCACCCGGCGACAACTTTCTCGGCAGTGGCCGTCGAAGCGGAAGCTTTCTTGGTGTAGAAATAGGCGGTGCGTTCGTTGCGGTGCATCAACGTCGCGACAAAGACGGCGTCGCCACCTTTTTCAACCTGTTCGGCGAGGGCGTCTTCCATGGCACCCAAGGCCTCAAACTCGGCCCGCCCGGGCATCCCCTGCCCGTTCGCGGACTGAAGGGTGATGGTCACGCGGAGGAGCGTCCGCCGACCCGATTCGGGGCCTTTCTCCAGCCATTCGTGGTTGAGATTGACGGTGCCGGGGCTGTCGTCGATATCCCGGAGGAAGGTGGTCCACTGCTCGTCGTTTTCGTGGGTCATGGGGCGGAAAGATAGCCGATGGCAGATGCCAAAGCACAGACGGGAGGAATTGGCACGGGTGGGGGTCTGCAGCGCACCGCCCGAGGATTCCCGATGCACCGCAAGGACGCCTTGCCTCAGGCCGAGGCCACCCCGAGGGCCGCGCGTTTGGCCGCCGCGAAGGGGGCGTGATGGTCCATGTGATGGACGTAGAGGGCGACCATTTCGGCCAAGGTGACACGGCCACGCTGGTTGTGGATCCCCGAGCGTTGGAAGGCGGCGTCGGGCAGGGCCCGGAGGACTTCGCCGGTGTGAAGGCGGTTGAGGCGGAAGAGATCGCACGCGAGAGCGACGTCCACGGCCTTGTAGAGCGTCGCCGCGAAGGCGGTCTCGTCGTAGGCGATGAGGAGGGGAAAACTCTCGGCGGCGATCCGCTTCATGCGGTGGCCGGCGGCGAGGTCGCTGTCGAGCATGTGGACGACGAGTTGCCGCATGGACCAGGCGCCGGGGACGGCATGGGCGTCCAGTTGCATGTCCGATAACCCATCGCACCATCGGCGGAGGTCGTCGGCTTGGGCGATGAAGCGGTCGGTGAGCGTGTGGTCCATGCGGAAAGATAGCGGGTCGTAGACGGCAAACGGCAAAGCGCCGATGCCGAGACGGGGGAGGCAACTGGCGCTGCGCACGCCTCGTGAGGGAAAACCCTGCGCGGCGTGCCTACACTTCGTCATTGCCGGTGGCCTCGAATCCGCGGCGGGCGTTACAAACGACCCTCCGCCCGAGTCTCTGCTGGCGGCGTCGGCGTTTGTCCTTTTTCGGATGGACCCGGTGCTCACAGAGTACGGCCCCACTTGTCCAATTGGCTTGGGTAAGGAATGCCCGAATATTGATGTGGGCCTTTTTGCCCGCACGATGCTGACACCTTTTCGCGCCCGCGTGATGGTCCGGTGATCCCGGACCCGCGATTCGGGACCGAGAACGGTGCGGATGTTCGGAGCGGACGCGAGGCCTTGGAGATCGCTTTCTTGGTTCAGAACACTTCCTCGTCCGTTTCTTCGTCTCCGTCCGTTCCCCCGACCCTTTCCAACTTTTCACATCTTCCACCCGCGCTCGCCGCAGCGGTCGGCGGTCCTCAGCCGTTTTCGTCGTTCGGGCTGGCGACACCGATCCTCAATGTGCTGAAGGAGCAGGGGTATCACACGCCCACCCCGATTCAGGCCGAGACGATCCCGCTCATCCTCGGTGGTCGTGACGTTCTTGGGTGCGCTCAGACGGGCACCGGGAAGACGGCGGCCTTCGCGTTGCCGATCATTCACTCGCTGATGAGCAGCACGGTGGACAAGACCCGCAAGGGGCCGGTCCTGCCACGGGTGCTGGTGCTATCGCCGACGCGAGAACTCGCGACGCAGATCGCGGACAGTTTCGTGACGTACGGCGCGTATTCCGGCCTCAGCGTCGGGTGCGTCTTCGGCGGCGTTTCGCAGTTTCACCAGGTGCGGGCGTTGCACCGGGGCGTCGATGTCCTGATCGCCACGCCGGGCCGCCTGATGGACCTTATGGAGCAGGGGCACGTCATCCTCTCGAACATCAAGGTGTTCGTGCTGGACGAGGCGGACCGAATGCTGGACATGGGGTTCATCAATCCCATCCGCATGATCGCCTCGAAGGTGCCGCAGGGTCGGCAGACGCTGCTCTTCTCGGCGACGATGCCGCGGGAGATCATGCACTTGGCGGATTCGTTGCTGACGAAGCCGGCGAAGGTGTCGGTAACGCCGGTGGCGAGCGCTGCACCGCTCATTGAGCAGCGGCTGTACCACGTCCCCCGCAACAGCAAGACCACGCTGCTGCGTGAACTCCTGAATGACGCGACCGTCACGCGGGCCTTGGTGTTCACCAAGACCAAACACGGGGCGGACAAGCTCACCAAGAAGTTGAACCTGGGCGGGATCAAGGCCGACGTGATCCACGGCAACAAGGCCCAGAATTATCGCACGCGGGCGCTCGAGCTGTTCCGCTCGGGCAAGTCACGCGTGCTGGTCGCGACGGACGTGGCCGCCCGCGGGCTGGACGTCGATGGCATTTCGCTGGTGGTGAACTTTGATCTGCCGATGGAGCCCGAGGCGTATGTCCACCGCATCGGCCGTACCGGGCGGGCGGGTAACACCGGCGTGGCGGTGAGTTTCTGTGACTCGGAGGAACGCGGCCTGCTGCGTGATATCGAGCGGCTGACGGCGAAGCGAATCCCGGTGATCGCGATGCCACAGTTTTCGCCCGAGGCGATCGCGGCGGATGCGAAGGCCCAGCGCGACCCAGAGGAGCGGGACTACCGCGATGCCCGCACGGGCCGGCGCGAGAGCCGGAGCGAGGGGCAGCGTCCGGGGCAAGGCCGTCCTCGGGATGGCGGCTCTTTTGGGGGTTCGGGAAGTGGGTCAGGTGGGGGCTCGGGGCGGCGTGCCGCGACGTTGCCGCCGTCTCAGGGCCTTCCTCACGAGCACGCGGCACCCGCCCGCGGACCGTCGGAACTTCGCTTGCCACCGAACCGCGAGATTGTGCGGGCCGAGCGCCCGCACCATCCGGCGCGGGCGGACAAGCCGAGCACCGGCCCCAAGCAGTATTCCAGTCAGGGCACCGGACAGGGCGGCCGGCCTGCCGCGAAAGCGGCCCGACCGATGCACGGGCCGGGTCCCAAATCGGGCGGAACCGGCGTTCGGAGCACGTCCGGAGGTCCTCGCGGATCGTCCGGCCCCGCCGGTGATCGCGGCCCCAACAAGAGTTGGAACGCACGAACCACCAAGACCCGTCGGGCCTAAGGGGACGGCGTCCGAACAGGTGAATAGAGACGCGACCGGAACAGACGTTCCGGTCGTTTTTTTGTGACTGCGTTTTATTGTGCGACGGCGGTAATCTTGGCTGGCGAGCGGGATCAGGGCATTGTCCACACGCTTGCAAAGTCACGACCGATGACCCGGTGTTCCTCGCCGCCCGCGATCTTGAGAAGGCGTTCCAGCGGTTCGCCGACCGGTTCGTCGCTGAGTTCGAAGGTGGAATGGTGCATAGGCATCAGGAACTTGCCGCCCGCATCGGCGTTCATTTCCCAGACCTGTTCGGGGGAGGCGTGCTTGGCGATCCAAGGGTCGTAGGCGCCGATGCCGAAGATGGAAAGATCGGCGCCGCCGATGCCGCGAAACCCTTCGGATAGCGCGGTGTCACCCGCGAAGAGGACTTTGTGGTTGGAGTCTTCGAGGAGGTAGGCGTTGTGGCCGCGGTGGCGATCCCAGATGGTGCGCGCACCCCAGTGGCGGGTGGGGACCGCGTGGATGGTGAGCGTGTCGAGACGGACGGACTTGCCCCAGCTGAGCTCGATGATGCGGCCGAAGCCTTTGGGTATCAGGGCGGTGGTGTTGCCTGCGGTAACGACGATCGTGTTGGGATTGGCGAGGGCGCGGAGGGTGGGACGGTCGAGGTGATCGAAGTGGGCATGCGAAAGGAGGACGAGGTCGATGGGGGGAAGGGCTTTCGCATCAATCGAGGGGAGGCGGCGCTCTACGCCGAAGGTGTAGACGCCGACGTTGACGCCGATGCGGTGCGAGAAGACGGGGTCGGTGAGGATGGTCTTGCCGGCGTGGCGAATGAGGATGCTCGCGTGCCCGAGCCATGAAGCCGCCAAGGGCGATGCGAGGAGTGATTCGTGCCGCACGATCGCGGGCTCGAGCGCGTGCGAGGCGATGGCACGACGGATGGAGCCCATGATTTCGCGCGGGTAGCGACGGAAGCCGGACCGGGCCATTGCCATCGCGGCGGTCGAAGTGACCTTGGAGGGCGGCAACGGAGCCGTAGCGGGCGGGATGGGCAAAGGG
>CAZJXA010000220.1:0-5691 GCA_964549785.1 uncultured Phycisphaeraceae bacterium
TGGCGGATCAAATGGCCGATCGGCCAGATGGTCATACCGCGACCGGGCATGGGTGAGGTTCTCTCTTGGGTGCGTGCCCGCCCTCGTTCTCCCACCGGTCTAGCGCCCGAGCAAGCATCGCGGGCGCGGCCCGCGCGGATGCCGCCTGATCTGATGCAGGCATTTCCGACACGGGCGGCGCCGCGACGCCGGCAGCAACTGGGTCCAGGTGCACGGTCAGCAGCATGACGCTTTCTTCGTAGGCCACGACGCCGTGCTCGACACCAGAAGCGAGCACGAGAAGATGGCCCGCGCCAAGGTCGTGCTCCTGTGCCTCGGTGGTGATGCGGAGGCGGCCGCTGAGCACATGAATGGCCACGATACCTTTCGTGCGGTGCGGCGCGAGGCGCGTGAGATGTCCGAAACGGAAGAGTGCAATGGTGGTCGTGCCGCGTTTGTAGAGCGTTTCTTGCCGCCGACCGGCCTCGCCCGCGTTGGGTTCTTTCGCGAGGATGGCCGCGACGGCTTGGAGATCGAACACATGCTGAATCGCTTCGAATCGGGAGGCCGGTGGTTCGCGGAGCCGTTTAGGTTCAGGATCATTCATCAAGCGCCTCCGATGTGGGAATGAGATGGTACGCCGACGCGTAGGTCATTCCCCTGCGGTTCGGCGACGGGGCGGGGTCGGCTTCACTCGCGATTTGTCACCAGGATTTGCGGATGCCGGAGCGATTTGAGCTTAGTTACGAGTTGACGCGGGAGGACTGGCTGGCGTTCAACGACGCCTGCATCAGAGAAAGCCCCGATGGGCAGGAGGCCGTAAGGAAGCATCAACGCACCATGAGGCGACAGGCGCTCTGGCTCGCTCCGTTTTGCACCGTTGGGTCCGCACTCTCCATCGGGCGTGACCAGAGCACGCAAGGGATGTAGGTCGAGGGCGCAGCGGTCGGGGCAGCCTTCGCAGCGTTTCTGTACTCCGCGCTGCCTCGTCTGAATTCTCTTGACAAAGCCAAGAAGGATGAGGTCGAGCGGGTTCACCGAATGGACCTTTCTCTTTATACCGGGACGATGTCGTTGACGGTGGACGAGATTGGAGTGCAGATTCGATCGCCCAATGAAGAACTGAAACTGTCGTGGCAAGCGACGGCTCCCGCGACGGTTGGCGGCTTCGTGATTTTTCAACACGGCGGCCACGACAGGACCTTTATTCCGAGCCGCGCGTTCGCTTCCGATATCGCGGCGGCCGAGTTTCTTGATCAAGCGGTGAGTTGGTGGCACGCCGCGCAGGTTCCACACGCCGAGCGGCTTACTCGGTATTTCTCCGATCGCGATCGCGCGTGCCCTCGTTGCAAGTACAACCTTCGTGGCGTGCGTGGCGAGGCTTGCCCGGAGTGTGGGGAGTCGATCCGGCTCGAATCGCTGGTGAATTCATAAAGTGCGGCCGAAGGAGGCCCGTTGAAACGAGCCGCCAAGCCAAAGCGAGAGACGGTGGGATGTGGGTCCGCGGGAACACCCGCAGAAGCGGCGGCCTCGCTCGCGCGAGCGGGAGCGCGTGGATGGTGGGGACATCACGCCGAAACCACCGCTGCGAACAGAGCGGCTCGCGGCTGACCTTCAAGGGAGGGGGTGCCGGGCGCAACCCAGGCTCCCTGGCATCAGGGGCCGATCAATGCGGGCCAGCGCCTGGCGAAGACGGCTCCGCCGCGAAACATTCGAGGCAGGCGTGAGCGGGTTCTGATAGACTCGACCAGCCGTCCGGTCCCGGCAATCTCGCCCCCTCCGACCAGCGGTCGGGGACGCAAAGCCACCCCAACATTGCGTCACCGTCCGCCCGGTTCACCATCAGGAAAGATGGATCATGAAAATGACCTTGATTGTGGTTTTTGGAACGATCAGCCTTGCGATGCTCGTCTTTGGCGCGTACGAGTATTTCATGCAGCGGCGGCTGACGGCTGGCGCTCACGAGGTGCAGGCGACGATTACCGAATCGAATATCTCCATATCCCGCGATCTGTCGACCGACGGCACCTCGGACGCCTCCACGTTTTCGTACTCGCCCGTGGTGAAGTTCAGCTACGAGCTTGCCGGCAAGCAGTATCAGGGCACGCTACTGCGCCCCTCGTCACCGGGCGGGTGTACAACTCACAGGCGGCTGCCGCGAATGAACTAACCCCTTTTCCAGCCGGGAAACGCGTGATGGCCTTCGTCAACCCCCACTATCCGGACCAAGCCTATCTGCTTCGCGAACCAAGCCAGGGGCCGGTGATTTTCATGATCATCGGCGTGATGATGGCTGTCATCATTCTGGCGCCGGTCAAACTCGTAAAGTGACCTGACCAGCGTTCGAACGACCGCCGCCCGAGCCGCCGCCTTGGTCCTGAAGTGTTCACGGCCCACGATCGCCGTTTTCCGTTTCCCCCCGGGCACGATCGCGATGCCCTTCCGCCCCCGAACGTTCCGGAAGGCTCTCCCCCATCGATGTGACACGGGAATCCCCCCAAAGGAAAATGGGGAACCCTAACGGCGGCATCACCGGAGCCGACCGGGTCGTTCAGCGTCGGTTCCCCCGTGAAAACCGACAATCGAAGCAAATCCGCGTGGAATGTCCGGCTTAGCGCAGCGTTAGGGTGTCGGAAGCGAAACCGGCCGGTAGCATTGGGCAAGAAAGCAGGAGTTCCGAAGAGGGCTGGAGAAGCGAAACAAAGGCCGTAACAAAGGGGGTGCCTTGTGGAACTGCTGAGCGTCGACAATCTGGTGTTTGTGCTCCCGCTAGCGTTGGCTGTTGTGTTGGTTGGGCTGATGGCCATCGGGCTGCCCTTCGGCGACGATGGGTTGCACATCGGGCATGACGTTCACATCGGGGCCGAGGTCGGCCACATCGGCGGCATGGCGGATGGCGTGCATGTGCCGGGTGTGCACGGGCACGTTCACGCCACCGGGGGGCTGAACGCGATTCTCGGGTTTTTCGGGATCGGAAAGGTCCCGTTCACGCTCATCCTGGTCAGTTTCTGCATGATCTGGGGCGGGAGCGGGTTGGCCATCCGGCTGCTGAATGTCGAATGGTCGCTGTTCAGCCGGTGCTTGGTTGCCGGGGTTGCGGCGATCGCCGGGACGCGGCTGATGGCCGGAGTCGTGGGGAAGTTATTGCCCTCGGTGGAGACCTACGGCGTGCCCGCCGCGGACCTGGTGAGCGAGTATGCGGAGGTGATCCACGATGTGACCGCGGAGGGGGGCACCGTTCGCCTGGTCGATTCCGAGGGAAACCTGCGTGACCTCGCGTGCCGAAGTGCCACTGAACACGCGGGTGATGGGCCCACAGGAACCGCCGCCGTGCGGCACTTGAAACGGGGTGAGCGTGTGATCTTGACGGGGTATGACGCGGCAAGCGATGTGTACCTGGCGGCAGGCGCGGCGGCGGATTCCGGGCTCGCAGCGGCGAACGGAACGGGGCCGGGCGGCGGCGCCGGCTCACTGGCAGACCGGCCGAACTGACACCAGGTGCGATCGGCGGTATGCTGTCCGGAAGGCCGTCTGGTGCGGCCCCGAAGACGGCGGTCTGTCCGGCGCGCAACACGAGGGAGAAATTCACTATGGAATCCATGCAAACGAACCGGAACCGCGGCTCATTGACATCGATGCTGGTTTTTGGAGTGTTGGCGGGCGTGGCCCTGATCGCCGGGCCGTTCTTCCTGGGGGATCGCATCCCAGCCCAATCGAAGTTGATCATCTCGATCTTCGGCGGCATGATGGCGCTCCTGTGCGCCGTGCTGGTGATCATCACCCGGCTGTATCGCAAGACCAGCGCCGACCAGGGGTTTGTGAGGACCGGTGTGGGCGGCCGCAAGTGCGTGATCGACGGCGGCGCGATCGTGATCCCGGTCGTTCACGAGGTGATCGAGGTTTCGCTCAAGACGTTCAAGATCGAGGTCGAACGAACCGGGCCCGATGCCCTCATCACGGGCGACTATCTGCGGGCCGACGTGGTGGCGAACTTCTTCTGCCGCGTTCAGAAGGACCCCGAGAGCGTGATGCATGCGGCGACCAGCCTCGGCAGCATCTCCAACGACCCCGAGGCGGTGCGGAACCTGGTGATGGAAAAACTGGTGAGCGTTCTGCGGAACGTCGCGGCAACACAAACGCTGGAAGACCTGAATGCCAAGCGTGCGGACTTTGCGCGAGCCGTGCAGGACAGCGTGAAGGACGATCTGCGGGCCAACGGCCTGACGCTGGAATCGGTGACGATCAGCAAGCTCGATCAGGCCCCGCTGACGGCGATGAAGCCCGAACAGAACGTGTTCGATGCCCAGGGGGCTGCGACCATCACCAAGCAGGTGCAGGCCCAGCGGGTGCTGCGGAACGAGATGGTGCAGTCGGCGGAGATGAAGGTCACCCAGCAGAACGTCACGACGGCCCAGCAGGTGGCGGCCCAGCAGGTCATCGAGGCCCGGGCCAAGGCCGATGCCGAGGCCGAAAAGGCGATCGCCAAGGCGGGTGCTGCGCAGCGGGCCGCGGCGTACGAGGCCGACCAGAACCGGCTGGCGGGAATCGCGCGGGTGGAATCGGAGCAGGCGGTCATGCTGCGGCAGGTCGAGCAGGACCAAGTGGTGGAGGTGGCGAACCAGGCGCGGGAGCGGGCCGGTCAGATCGCCAAGATCGAGCGGGAGCGGGCCCAGGAGATCTCGACGCGTGAGAAGCAGATCGCGATCGCGGAGGCCGAGCAACGGCGGGCGACCAAGGAAGCGGAGCAACTTGAGGCCGAGTCGGAGCGCAAGGGGGCCGAGCAAGCGGTGATCACGGTTGAAGTGAGGGCGACGGCCGAACGCGAGAAGGAAAAGGCGATCATCGGGAAGCAGGCCCTGGTCGAGCAGGTGCGGATCGAGCAGCAGATGCAGGCCGATGTCGTGGCGTATCGCCAAGTGAAGGAAGCCGAGGGCCAGCAGCTCGCGGCGAGCAAGCAGGCCGAAGCCCGGGTGGCGCTGGCGGAAGCCGACAAGCGTGGGGCGGAACTGAAGGCCGAGGGTGACCGGGCGATTCAGATGGTGCCAGTGGGCGTGGCCCAGGAACAGGTGAAGGTGAGCGATGCCCAGGTGACGGTGAACATCCGAGAGCTGGAGGGCAAGGCCCGGTTCGAGAGGATTGCACTCGACCTGCAGGTGGAACTGGCGAAGATCGAGGCCGAAAAGCAGGCCCGGATTGCGTCGGCCGAGGCGACGGGCCGGGCCTTGGCGGCCAGCAACATGACGATCTATGGCGACCCGCTGACGGCCCAGCGGATGATGTCGTCCTTGATGCAGGGGCAGTCGATCGGGATGTTCATGGATGGGCTGAACCAGACGACGCCGGCGGAGATCAAGACGGTTGCGGGCGCGGGCGGCGCGGCGATCGGAATCGCGCTGTCGGCGCTGATCAAGAAGTTGACGGGCGTGGATATTGATCCGGCGAGCGCGGAAGCGCTCGCGAACCGGGCGACGGAGAATGGGGTGGCGAGTCATGAGACGCCAGGTGAACGGTCCTGAAGAGTCTGGATGTCCTGAAGCGTCCTGAGGAGTCCTGAAAGAGAGATTTGATTGAGGCCGACGCCCGCGTGATGCGGGCGTTGGTTTTCTTAGGGAGTTGCAGGAAGGAGCGGGAGGGCGGCAAGGTGCGCAGGTGGGGGCAAGGTGCGCAACTTCGGGGAACCCTTTGCGCACCTTGATTTTGGGGTGTTTTCTG
>CAZJXA010000221.1:0-5659 GCA_964549785.1 uncultured Phycisphaeraceae bacterium
TCGAATCATCCTCGGCCACCGAATCCAGCCAGCGGGTGATCGTCGCCGCGGCGACCGCGTTGTTGCGGGATAATCCCGATCCGTCGACGATCGTCGTCGTCGCCGCAAACTCGGGGCCGATCTTCTGGCTGATGAGCATTCGCACCACCGCCGACCCGTTAGCCCACGAACCGGGCTCCTTGGTCACTTCGTGCCCGCAACGCTTGAGCAAGGCTTCCGCGTACAGGTTCATCGAGTCCGAGTTGCACCGTTCCAAAATCTCGTGCATGGGCGTGGCGATCACCGCCAGCGTCCGACCTTTGTCAAATCTCTCATCCGCGGCCGCCAGCCGCACACCCTCCGGCTCCGAATCGGGCGACGGTTGCCCCTTGCCGACCTTGATCCCCTTCGCGTTTAATCGCGACGCCAGCAACCGGCCCGTCAGGTCGGGGGCTCCGTGGATCGGAACGCGGATGCCCTCAGAAACCGGGTAACGAACGTCGCCGCGCAGCACGAAGCGGTTCTGATCCGGCTCGCGGCTCAGCCACGGCGAGTTCTGACCCTGCCCCACGGTCCGCGCCCGATTCTGGATAGATATCCACGGGGCATCGGGCTCCACGGACATGGTCGGCGGCCGACCCACGCCGTCCCGGTTGGGCTTGGCGAACACCGCGATCACGTTGCAATTAAAGTTGATCCCCGCCACCTCCGCCGAGTGTGGCATGAGAAAGTTCCGGGCGGGCCAATCCGCATGCAGATACTCGCGGTCAAAGACCCGGTCATCGACGATCAACTCGGATGCCCCGGTGACGCCGGCCCTGATCGCCGCGTCGGCCAACAGATCTAAAACGTCCGTCACCGAAAGCCTCGGCTTCGTGTGGCCCAGAATCTCTGGGTCAGCCAAGGCCGGATCGCCGCTGCCCACCAGCACCAGCCGGTCGCCGTCTTGACGCAATTCCGTCTCGAACGAAAAGTCCGAACCGAGGATCATCAGCGCCGCCCCGCTCGTCAACAACTTCTGGTTAGATGCCGGGATCATGGGCTTGGAAGCCTGGATCGCCGCCAAGATTTCGCCAGATTCCGTGTCGACCACGCTGATCCCCGCGACCGCCCTGCCCAGTTTACCCTTGTCGATGAACCGCTGAATGTCGGCCGTGAGGTCGGCACCCCGTTGTGAAGCCGGGACCCGTTCCGAAGCTGGTAACGGTGCAGCCCCACCCCCTTCGGCCAACGCCCGGCCATCACCGCCGCACAGCGCTGCAACCACATGGAGGAACGCCCACAGGCGGAGCCACGAACGTCCATTCATCAAATTTGACGGCACGAATCTCTCCACGCGTCCGACACCACCATTCCCGCGACGACCGACCGACGTCTCATCAAATCGGCACTTGGGGTCCGCGGACTTCAATCCCCGTTCAGGCGGGGTCGTGCCCGTCACAATCGGTCTAACCGGCGAGCGGCCCAAGCCGCGCCAACGCAAACCCGAGGCAGTCCTCGAACTGGCCCTTCCCCTGAAGCTCCCAGGTCGGCCATTTGATATCGCGGACCTGCGGGGCGTGGATGAGCCCGTCCCGCAGGTATTTCGGCAGTTTGCGCATCGGCAGTTGCTGCATCAGGTCGGCGCTGAAGGGCACGCACATCCGCAGATGCTCCGGGTCCGGGATCAAGTACACCCATGCCCGGCCGCTTTCGCCCGTGCTCGAGTAGGTGAACGTCCACTTCCACACTCCGTGCCACAGCAGCGTTTCGCCAACCCCCGCCGCGGCGCTCAATTGTGCCCGGGCGTGCACCGCCACAGGAACCAGGTGCTTCGCGATCGCTTCCACCAGTTCCTTGGGGTCGGGCTGGCGGAACCGGTTTTCCCAAAGCGTTCGGTTGGGGGCGGGAGGTATCGTCATTGAATCGGGCAACGGTCAACTCTATGGGGCAATCGCGGTCCATGCGCCGGCCTGCGGATTGATCGAAGATTTCCGACGATTGCCCCCCGCGTGCCGCCCCCCGCGCGTCAAAGATTGGGCCCATGACCACCCGTCCCATCCCCGACGACCTTTCCGCCTGCTCCGTGCTCCTTGTTGACGACAACGAACACAACCTCGAACTCTTGCTCGCCTATATGGACGATCTCGGCTGCGAACTGCGCTCCGCCAGAGACGGTGTTGAGGCCCTGGAATCCGTCGCCGCCGCCAAGCCCGATCTGATCCTGCTCGATGTGATGATGCCGCGGATGAGCGGATTCCAGGTGTGCTCCCGGCTCAAGTCCGACCCCGCCACCAAGGGCATCCCCATCGTGATGGTGACCGCCCTCAACGAAGTTTCCGATGTGGAGCGGGCGGTGGAATCGGGCGCCGACGACTTTCTCACCAAACCCGTCAACAAACTCGAACTGACCACCCGCGTCCGCTCGCTGCTGAAAGTCGGCCAGTTGCAGAGGCAACTGCAACAGACTCTTGCCGAACTGCGAAGACTCAACCCGGGCCAGTAGGGAGAACACAAGAAGTCACAAGGCGTGAGGACAAGTCACAAGCGTCATCAACCGTCACACAGACTCGCGAAACTCGCGCCGGCTCCCCATCTGGTTCCTGCTGACTTCCAATGACTTCCAAGCCTTAACACCCACCCTCCCAACTTCCAAAGAACGCGCCGATGTCGTCTGAATCGGTGTCGCCGTCATTATCAAAGTCGGCTTCCCCCTGCTCCCAGTCGCCGAAGAAAGCGCCGATGTCGTCGCTGTCGACGTCGTCGTCGCCGTCCCAGTCGGCCGGGCAGCCGGGCGGTGCCAAGGGCGTCGTGTTCGCCACCAGCAGCACCACGTTGTACGCCTCGTCGATGCTCGCGGCGTTTCCGCCGACGGCCGTCGGGTCTTCATACAGCCCGTCCGTGTTGACGTCGTAGGCAATCCGCGCCGAGAGCACAACCCCGCCCACGTTCCGTGAATCTTCGGCCGAGAGCGACGACACATCGGAGTTGTTCCAAGCCGTCTGCGATCCGCTCGAACCCCACACCGAGGCCGTCGAAACCGAATCCGTGTCCGCCACGTTCAACGTCGCGATCCGGTAATTCCTCGCCGAGTTTCGTCCCGCCATCACATCACCGACCTTGGCCACCACCTCAAGGCGGTAGCAGAACGTCGCCGAGTCATACACCGCCCGCACCAGGCCCACGCCAGTATCCTGCACGATGGACGCCCCGCTCAGGCGATTGGTCCGGATCGCCGAGATAAAATACAAGTTTCCCGCCGCGTCCATCGTCGGCGCCGACATCGAAGGACCCGAAAACCCCAGCGAGGTTTCCGTGAGTGACGCCAGCCGGCCGATCGCCGAATCGTTCGTCAGCACGCCGTCGCCTTCTCCCGCATCCCCGGTGTTCGGAGCCCCGTCCGAGCCAAAGTCGCCCGTCAACGCCTTGCCTGTCATCGCCGCGCCGTCCACCCACGCCGCGATGGTCCATGTCGCGCTCGAATTGGGAACCGTCGGATCAAACCGCACCGCCGCAACGGCGTTGGTCCCGTTCGCAGGATTGGGCGCGGACCCGGCGTACAGCGTGGCCGCCGCCACAGCACGACCAACGGCGTCCTGACCCACGACCCCCGTGCCCGTTCCGCCTCGAAAAGTCACCTGGCTGTCGTAGTTCCGGAACTCGCCACCGGCCAGCGGCCATGAAAAGGCATCGCACGTGTCCAGCAGAACTCCCGGCAACACAAGCGTGCGGGCCGTCACCGCACTCCCGCTTGCATCGAGGCCGAAGACGCTCAACGCATCGTTCTTGCTTCCCCCACCCGCCACGCTGCGCGAAACCATGACCCCCGTTCCCACCGTCCCCGCGAACACCGCCCGCCCCGACACATGCGGGCTGCCGCGATGATCGGTCGCTTGGGGCCGGTGAGCCGTCGCGGTGGTGATCGCGTTCAATCCGGTCTCACTCGCCAACCGCCCCAAAAAGTCGCCCGCGACCACAACGTTTCGGCCCGCGACATCGGCTCCTAGGCAGGCCGGGGTGCTCAACGTGGTCGTGCCACCGGCCAAAACAAAATCCGTCGTGCCCGCCTCGCTGCCGCCCAAATTCGAGATCACGTTCAGCGACGAATTCGTCCGATTCTGCATCCGCACGCGGATCAGGTTATCGCCCGTCAACACGTTGCCGGTCGCCGTCGACGTGAACCCGTCCCCTCGAGCCACAACGTTCCCGACGCTGTCGACCGCGCCCAACCCGAACTGTGAGGTGTCACTCTGCGTCGAATTCGTGTTGTTCTGGGCGGCGACCACACGAGTCACATACAACCGATCCGGAACCGCCGGGTCAAACGCAATCAACCCGCCCGTCACTTGGTTGGTGAAAATCAATGTCGGCCCCGAAACCGTCTCCTCGAAGTCGAGGAACGCAAACCCAAACACCGAGGCCGCCCCGGTCGGGTTCAACGTCGAAACCAGCGCGGTATTGTTATCGGTCGCGTTAATCCCGCCGCCCGCCTGCGTCCACAAGCTGTACGCGGCCGACGGATACGCCGCCGATGTCCGCACCCTCTGGCTCACCGCTGACGACCCGTTGTACGCCGAAAATTTCGTCGGCACAATGCGGCCCGACTTTGCGATCGGTGCCAGACCCAGCAATGTCCCTCGCGACGTCACGATCGGCGACAAATCCACGACGTAATTCATCCGCTGCGTCGCCACGTTCCAGGGTCCTAACCCATCCCCCGGCAGCCCGTTCCCACCCAAAAAATTCCGCGAAACGCTGTCTTGGGCTCCCGCCGCCGCCGCCAAACCGGCCACCACCGTCAACGCCCCGTAGACAAGCGACTGAATCGCCATGGACGAATCCTTTCTGATTAAGCCCAATAGTCCTGAGTCCCCGGGAAAACCCTGCCATTCCGGCAACCCGTCGCGTGAGGCTTACTAATCCTCCCGCTGCCTAGATCGTACATCAAGTTGTCCGTTCCTCCAACCCTATTCGCAGGGATTGGGTCTTCCGAGCCACGAAAATCCCCGAACCGCACCGATACCGGCCGCGATTGCGGCCCCTAAGCCTGTGTTCGCCCTCACCAGCGCGAGATTCGCTTCAAGTGTTTGCCCGCCGGAAAGTTCGTGCAGCGCCGACAACATCGCTGGCGTCACCCCTCTGCCCCGTGCGCCCACCAACCGCACCCGAGCTTCCGCCGCCCTCAGCCATCCGCCCCAATCATCCTCGGAAATCTCCGCTTCGACCGGAATCGGGTTCGCAATCAAGATACCTCGTCCCGTCCGGGCCAGTGTTCGCGCCACCGCGTCCGTCAAGCCCTCGATCGAATCAAATCGCGCATCGACCCCGTGGTCACGCCCCCGCCGGTAGAACTCCGGAAACGCGTCCGTCCGGAAACCCCAGACCGGAACCCCCAGCGCTTCCAAGGCCTCGCGCGTCGCTCCGACATCCAAGATCGACTTGACCCCGCTCGCCACCACCGCCACCGGAAACCGGGCCAGCGCCGCCAGATCGCCGCTCACGTCCAAATGCTCCCCATATCCACGATGAACCCCGCCGATCCCGCCGGTCGCGAACACCCGCAAACCCGCGGCCGCGGCGATCTCCATTGTCGCGCTCACCGTCGTGGCCGCAGATGAACCCGCCGCCATCAGCGAAGCCAGATTCGACGTGTTGGCTTTGGCGACCCCCACGGCCACCATTTCCGCCAACTCGTCCCGAG
>CAZJXA010000222.1:0-5581 GCA_964549785.1 uncultured Phycisphaeraceae bacterium
ACCCGCGGCGACCTTTCCAAGAAGATCACGGTCGACGTCAGCGGCGAGATTTTGCAGCTCAAGGAAACCATCAACACGATGGTGGACCAGTTGAACGCCTTTGCCGCGGAAGTGACGCGCGTGGCCCGTGAAGTTGGTACGGACGGCAAACTGGGCGGCCAGGCGGTGGTGCGGGGCGTGGCGGGGACATGGAAGGATCTCACGGACAACGTGAACGTGATGGCGACGAACCTGACGGAGCAGGTGCGCGGCATCGTGAAGGTTGTGACGGCGGTGGCGAACGGCGACCTCAAGCAGAGCCTGAAGGTGAACGCCAAGGGTGAGGTGGCCGCGCTGGCGGAAACCATCAACAACATGACGGAGACACTGGCCATTTTCGCCCAGCAGGTGACGGGCGTCGCGCGTGAGGTGGGCGTTGAAGGGCGATTGGGCGGGCAGGCGAACGTGCCGGGGACGGCCGGCACCTGGAAGGACTTGACGGGCAATGTCAACCTGCTCGCGGCGAACCTGACGACCCAGGTGCGGGCCATCGCGGAGGTGGCGACGGCGGTGACCAAGGGCGATCTGACACGCTCCATTCAGGTGGAGGCGCGGGGCGAGGTGGCCGAGCTCAAGGACAACCTCAACACGATGATCGACAACCTCCGTCTGACGACGGATCGGAATACGGAACAGGACTGGCTGAAGACGAACCTTGCGCGCTTTACAAACATGCTTCAGGGGCAGCGCGACCTCGTGAACGTGGGCAACCTGCTGCTCTCGGAACTCGTACCCTTGGTCGACGCCCATCAGGGCGTGATCTATCAGATGGCGTCGGACGCCGAGGGCTCCCTCGGGATGCTGGCGAGTTATGGCAACCCGGGCGAACAGGGGTACCCCCCTCGTCTGGGAATCGGCGAGGGATTCATCGGTCAGTGTGCCTCCGACAAACGCCGCATTCTGGTCACGATCGTCCCCGACAATGCGGTTCGGATCGGGTCGGTCCTGCTGCACACCCTGCCCAAGAGCCTGGTCGTGTTCCCGCTCGTCTTCGAGGGTCAACTGAAGGCGGTGGTCGGTCTGGCGTCGCTGAACGACTTTGCGCCGGCCCATCTCTCGTTCCTCGAGCAACTCACGGCGGGAATCGGCATCCTGCTGAACAGCATCGAGGCCACGATGCAGACGGAAGGATTGCTCAAGCAGTCTCAGCAGTTGGCGGCGGAACTCCAGACCCAGCAGGGCGAGTTGCAGCAGACCAACGAGCAGTTGGCCCAGAAGGCCCAGCAATTGGCGGAGCAGAACGTCGAGGTGGAACGCAAGAACCGGGAGATCGAACAGGCCCGCGGCGCGCTCGAGGAGAAGGCGGCGGAGTTGGCCCTCACCTCCAAATACAAGTCGGAGTTTCTCGCGAACATGTCGCACGAACTCCGGACGCCGCTCAACAGCATCCTCATCCTCGGGCAGCAACTGGCGGACAACGCCGACCAGAATCTCACGCCCAAGCAGGTGGAGTTCTCGCGGACGATCCACGCCGCGGGGACCGATCTTCTCAACCTGATCAGCGACATTCTCGATCTTTCCAAGATCGAATCGGGGACCGTCTCGGTCGAGGCCGAGGAAATCTATTTCTCGACGCTGGTGGACACCGTCAGCCGGACGTTCCGGCACGAGGCGGAGAACCGGCGTCTGTCGTTCGAGGTGCAGTTGGACGCCAAGCTCGGCCGCAGCATGGTGACGGACACCAAACGGTTGCAGCAGGTCTTGAAGAACCTGCTCTCCAACGCGTTCAAGTTCACCGAGCACGGCGGAGTCCGTCTGACCATCGCACCGGCGTCCCGGGGCTGGAACTCGGACCACACCACGTTGAACGCGACCTCCGCGGTCGTGGCGTTTGAGGTCTCGGACACGGGCATCGGTATCCCGCCCGAAAAACAGAAGATCATCTTTGAGGCGTTCCAGCAGGCGGACGCGGGCACCAGCCGCAAGTACGGCGGGACGGGGCTCGGGCTGGCCATCAGCCGCGAACTTGCCAACTTGCTCGGGGGCGAGATTCAACTTCGGAGTACGCCCACCGTCGGAAGCACGTTCACGCTGTATCTGCCCGTGCGGTATTCGGACCCTGTCGCTCCAGCGGGCCACGCTCTGCCGAGTCGGAGCGCGCGGACTCGTCCGATGGTGGACGGGCGTGCAGGGCGTGAGTTTTTGCCGGAGCACGCGTTGGAACAGGTTCCGGACGATCGCGGCAGCATCGGCCCCGACGAGACGTCGTTGCTGATCGTCGAGGACGACCCGCACTACGCCCGGATTTTGGCCGACTTGGCACGGGACGCCGGGTTCAAGGTTCTGGTGGCCCACCGCGGCGCCGACGCGCTCATGCTGGCGCGGCAATTCAAGCCGGCGGCGGTGTCGCTCGACATTTTCCTGCCCGACATGCTCGGATGGTCGGTGTTGAACCAATTGAAGCAGGACCCGCTCACGCGGCATATCCCCGTTCAGATCGTGACGCTCGACGAAGATCGCCAACACGGGTTGGCCCGCGGCGCGTTCTCGTTCGTAAGCAAGCCGACGACCACCGACGGGCTGGTGGCGGCCCTCAACCGGATCAAGGCGTACGCGACGCCCCGTCGTCGCAGACTCCTTCTGGTCGAGGACAGCCCGGCCGAACAGTTAGGGGTCCGCGAACTCCTCGGCACGGACGATATTGACATCGATGCCGCGGGTTCCGGCGCAGAGGCTCTCGATGCCCTGCGACGGGTGGCCTACGACTGCGTCGTCCTGGACCTCAAACTCCCCGACATGACCGGTTTCGATGTCCTGGAGCGGATGCGCGACGACGAGGCGTTGCAAGACCTGCCGGTGGTTGTGTTCACGGGGAAAGCCTTGTCGCCGGAAGAGGATGCTCGGCTGCACACACTGGCGAGAAGCGTGGTGGTGAAGGGGGTGGAGTCCCCGGAACGGCTGCTCGACGAGACGTCCCTCTTCCTTCACCGTGTGGTGGCCGACCTGCCCCCGACCAAGCAGGCGATGTTGGAACGTCTGCATCGTTCGGACGACCACCTGAGGGGCAAGCGGGTGCTGGTGGTTGACGACGATGTGCGGAACATTTTTGCGCTCAGCAGTGTACTGGAGAGGCGCGGCATGGTGGTTCTGACGGCCAGCACCGGGCGCGAGGCCATCGCGATGCTGGAGGCGAACGCCGACTTGGCCATCGTGCTCATGGACATCATGATGCCCGAGATGGACGGGTATCAGACGATGCGGGCGGTCCGGGAGAACCCGGCGTTTGTGCGGTTGCCGATCGTTGCCCTCACGGCCAAAGCAATGAAGGGCGACCGCGAGAAGTGTCTTGAGGCCGGGGCCTCTGACTACCTGGCCAAGCCAGTGAACACCGATCAGTTGCTGTCGGTGCTGCGGATGTGGCTGCACCGCTAAAGGATTCTCTCGCATGATCACAAGGGAAAAAGTCAACATCCTGCTGGTGGACGATCAGCCCGCAAAGTTGCTGAGCTTGGCGACCATCGTCTCGAGCCTCGATGAAACCCTTGTCACGACCAGTTCAGCGGATGAGGCTCTCAAGTATTTGCTCGATCACGACTGCGCGGTTGTCCTCATGGACGTGTGCATGCCGAAAATGGACGGGTTTGAACTCGCGGAGATGATCCGGCAGCACCCCCGTTTCGACCGGACGGCGATCATTTTCATATCTGCGGTACACCTCTCAGACGCCGACCGCCTCAGAGGCTACAACCTCGGGGCGGTCGATTACATACCCGTCCCGATCGTTCCTGAGGTGTTGCGGGCCAAGGTCGCGGTGTTCGTGGACCTGTTCCGAAAAACCCGGGACCTGGAGCGGGTCAACGACGAACTGCAGGAACGCATCCTGGAGGTCAATCGGTCGAACGGGCGGCTGCGCTTCGCCGACCGCATGGCGACTATTGGCACGCTCGCGGCGGGGCTGGGGCACGACATGGGAAACCTGCTTCTGCCAGTGCGGATGCGGCTGGACACGCTGGAGGCGATGGACCTCCCCGATCCCGCCCGCGCCGATATCGCCGCGATCCGCGAGGCTTCCAGTTACCTTCAGCGTCTCGCAAGCAGCCTCCGGCTTCTCGCGCTCGATTCCGACGCCGAGGTGCCCTCGGAATGTTCGACGCGCGTGGGCGATTGGTGGTCGGAGACCGAAAGCATGATGCGGAACGGCGTGCCCCGCCGGGTGCAACTTTCGACGGATATCCCGTCGGACCTGCGTCCGGTACGGATGGGCAAGGCCGGGCTTACCCAAGTGGTTTTCAATCTGGTTCAGAACGCGGGCGACGCCTTGCGGGACCGCTCGGACGGAACGATCGTCGTTTCGGCCCGGGACGATCCCGGCAGGGGCACGGTACTCATAACGGTTTTCGACAACGGCCCGGGCATGACCGAGGAGGCGAAGGCCCGGTGCTTGGAACCGTTCTTCACGACAAAGACGCGCGGGCTCAGCACCGGGCTGGGGCTGACGCTCGTGAGCGCCCTCATGAAGCGGGTTCAGGGGACGATCTGCATCGATTCAGAGGCGGGGATCGGGACCCGGATTGTTCTGGAACTGCCCGCCGCGAAGGCGGCCGACACGGCCCGACCCGACGGATCACCGATGCGGGTGATCGCGTCGGTGACCCTCAAGGATGTTCGGCTCGCGGCACACGTGCGTTCGATCCTTGATTCATTGGAGTACGACGTCACGACCGGCGATCGGAACGGCGCCGACCTCTGGATCACCGAGGCGGATGGCAACGGCGAAATCGAAGCGGCTCGGCGTTTCGCGGCATCGGGCCCGGTCCGCCGCGCCGTGGTGCTCGGCACATCGCCCCTGACACCGGGCGATCACGACCGCGTCGTCTACCTTGATCGGGCGCTGAAGGCCTCGGCGCTCCGGGCACAACTGCGCGACGCGTTGCGAGCGAACGGCCGTGGCGCGGGGGTTCACCGGTGACCGACCCATCGCGGCCGCTGCGCGTCCTGTGCATCGATGACAATGAGATGGTGGCACGCGCGCTCGGTCGCCGCATCGAGAGCGAACCTTTGATGAAATGGGTGGGGGTGGTCCACGAGGGCGCTCTCGCGTACGACCGTGTGCGGGAGGAACTGCCGGACGTCGTTCTGATGGACATCGACATGCCCGGGACCGACCCTTTCCTCACCGTTGAGCGACTCTCGAAAGACATCCCGTCGGCCCGCGTGGTGATGTTCAGCGGCCACGTGAATAGCGCGTTTATCGAGCGGGCACTGGATTGCGGCGCCTGGGGCTACCTCTCCAAGAACGATGACGTGGCCCGCCTTCTGGAGGGCATCCGGCGCGTCGGAGACGGGGAGATCGTCCTGAGCGAAGAGGTTCGCGCGGTGCAGCGAGCCGGCGGTCGGCCCGGGTGACGACATGCCCACGTGGACACGTTGACATTATCCGCGAGTCAGCGAGTTTCCCTGGGAGGATCATGCGCTGCGGGGCCGCCCGGGGCTTGGCGGCGGGGGCGGCATAGATCGCATAATCGGGCTGCCTTTTACGTGAACGGCGCCGAAACCGTCGTCGGCGGGTGGCCGCGTTCGAGAAAGCGCGCATCTTCTTAGA
>CAZJXA010000223.1:0-5493 GCA_964549785.1 uncultured Phycisphaeraceae bacterium
GCGGAGGACCGGGCCGATGCTGGTGACCTGGCCGGGGGCGGGGAAGGAGTAACTGGCCATCGTCCACTTGTCCTTGGGCCACGCCATCATGCGGCTTTTCACGAAGTTCTCGGTGTAGCCGGGGAGGAGGGCTTCCAGTTCCTTCGCGTAGGCGGCGTCGCGCTCGGCACCCTCGCGAGAGAGGCACTTTGCGGCACTCGGCCCGCCGCTGAAGGCGGTGAGGACCGAGCCTCCCTCGCCATCCTGGTTGTCGGTGGAGTCCCACGTCATATTTACTTCGCCATCGGAAAGAGCGTCCGGGGCCAGGCCTTTTTCCTTCCAGAAGGGGCCCTTGAGCCCGCTCAAGTACTTGACGTTGACGCCCATCTGCGGGGCGAGGGTTCCGAGGCCCGGCTTGATATCGATCCGCCGCCACACGCTGGGCGGAACGGAGAGGACGACGTCGTCACACTCCAGGGTGCGACCGTCGGAAGCGGTCACGACCATGGTCGAGCCTTTGGGGGCGATCGCCGTCACCGGGAGGCCGAGGATGAGACGGTCCTGACCGATCGCCTCGGCGAGTTTGAAAGCCAGCTGCTGGTTGCCGCCCTTGCAGCGGTAGACCTCGCTGTCGGTCCAGTATTTCTGCAGTCCGCCGCCCTTCACCTGGGCCAAGTTGCCCAAGTAACTCTGGCGGGCCGGGTCGGCGCCGTTGTCGGCCTGCAACTGGACGGCGATCCCGAGCCGGCCCATGGGCGAAAGGTCGGTGAGGCCCGCCAGCCAGTCTTTGGTGGTCTTCTTGTCGAGCGCGAGGGCATTGGGGGAGAGCCACGGCTGATCGGCATCGATCGGCTCGGCGTCGGTGTCCATCTGGCTGTACGCCTTGTCCATCTCTTCCCACAGGGCTTCGGCTTCTTCGGCGGTCAGGCTCTTGCCGCCCAGAATGATCGGGTATTGCTCGTCGTACTCCGAGACGTCGAGCCACTCGAGCCCGAACTTTTCAGCGTACTGGACCCACGTCGGGTGGTTGCTGCCGATGAGTTCGCCGCCGCCCTCGGCCATGCGGCCGGGCGCCATGTCCGAGAAACTGAGCACCCGCCCGCCGACCCGGTCACGGGCCTCCAGCACGGTCACGTCGTAGCCCGCGGCGAGCAATTCATGGGCACAGGTGAGGCCCGAGAACCCGGCCCCGATCACGACGACCCGCTTTCCGGCGGAGGAGGGCCGACGGGGCAAACCCATTCCGAAAGCCGGGCCGCTCAGCAGCAGGCCGGCGGACCCCGCCAACGTGGCTTTGAGGAGGTCGCGGCGGGGAATCGAGAACCGCTCGGGAGCGAAGCGACGCGAGAGGCGGGCGTAGAGGGATCGCATGGGAGCTCCAAAGAGAGATGGCGGATGAGCAAATGGGCAGATAAGCAGATAGGCAGATCAGAACTTTGGATTGGAATCGAAGGGGCGAGCGGTAGCCCGCCTACTTCGGTTGGAAACTGAGGACTGAGGACCGAGGGTGTTTGTTTTCCCCAGTGCCGGGTGCCGAATGCCTTCTTAGTCGTCATTCGTCGGGCCGACCGCGAGCATCCACAACTTGAAGAAGTTCATGACCTGCTGCTTGGAAAGTTTGTTTGCGTTGAGGTTGTATTCGATCTTGCTGGCGGTGACGGTTTCACCGTTGAGGGTGTCCACGTAGGAGACTTTTCCGGTGAGGCAGGGGATGGTGTTGTCGACCGCGAAGAACGCGTCCTCGGCGCTCATGGCGTCAAACGCCGCGGCTTCGCTGCCGGCGGTCTTGTTCTTCTCTTCGTTGAAGCGGAGGTTGAACTCGTAGTAGCCCTTGCCGTTGGTGTCGTAATCGGAGTCCTCGACCCACTTGATGGTGCCGGTGACGACGTCCTCGTATTCCTTGCCGTCGAGGGTGTAGCGGAAGCGGATGCCGTCGGTCAGCCAGTTGTAAGTTTCGTAGTCGTAATCGAGGCGACCGGTGACGGTGGTGGTGGGGTAGACCTCGGCGGGGCCTTTGGCGAGGCGGATGGTCTCGAAGCGCATAGGGTCGGACTTCTTGACGACCAGTTCAACGGTTTTGTTCCCGATGAGTCGCTTGTAGGTGTAGGAGGCAAGGGCTTCCTTCTTCTCGGCCTTGCCGACAAGGCGGCCGGTGAAGGCCTCGGTGAAGCCGCTGGCCTTGCCGACGGTATCGACCTGGATACGCAACGGGCGTTCCTGGGCCTGCCCGCCCGCGAGGTCGTACGCGCCGGTCTTGGCATCGATCGGCACCACGCCGACCCACTTGCCGACGACCTTCTTCTGCTTGGTGTCCTTGGGATTGAGGACGCCCAGGTCGATCGAGTAGGCGAGTTCGGCGGACTGCTTGCGCGACTGGACGAGTTTGGTGTAGAGGTTGGGCTGACGGGTCACCTCACCCGAGAAGTTGGTCGTCTTGGCGACGTTCAGCGCGAACTTGTACTTGTCCTTGGCGCCCAGCGCGGGCGAGCCTTCCTTGAAGTCTCCGCTGGAATCCTTGTTGGTCCGCGTACCGAACTCGATATCCATCGTGCCCGAGATGATGTCGTCTTCGGTGAGGAGATCCGTGGGGGTCTGCGCGAGGGTCGGAGAGGCGACCAACGAAGCGACCGTGAGCCCGGCCGCCAACATCAACGTTCCCAAACCATTCAGCCATTTCATAGACACGTTCCTCCTTGAGGGGGTAAAAACCATTCGATCATCGAAGCGGGGGAGGCCCGACGGCCCGGCCCCGCTACCCAAAGCGTGCCCGCACGCGGGCCCGGCTCAGGAATAAATCGTATCCGGGGAGTGTTCGGGAACGCAAGTGGCGGGTTTCGGGCGGGCTCCGCCACGTCCCGGCCTGATGCCACCTTTCAAGTGGCTTCGAGCGCGACCGCACGTCCCTATCTGGGAACCACCCCGACTTTCGTGATGCCGGCCGTCGCCGCGGCCTCGTGCAAGGTCACGACGTCGTCGTACGGAACGTCGTCGGCGGCGTCGATCAGCAGGGTTATTGAAGATGCGGCTAAGGAATCGGGCACCAGCACGCGGAGAGCGGAGGCGGCGTCCACCGGCGTGCCCGGGGGGCCGCCGTCGATGGAAACGACGGTTTGACGGTCGGGCGTGATGCTCAGCCGAACTGTGATGCGGGTTTCCGGGAGGGGCTGGGCCGCGACCGTCGAACCCTTCCTGGGCAACCCCGACCGCAAGAACCACTCGGGGCCCATGACGACGGTGCTGGCCATGAAAAAGATGAGGATCACCATGACGACGTCCACCATGGGTGTCATGTTGGGGCCGTGGTGGGCTTCGTAGGAAGCGAGTGCGCTGCGGGAGCGGGAGAGCATCACGGCCCCCCGTCACGCTTGGTGGCGAGTCGAACGGACGTGAGGCCGGCTTCGCGGCAGGCGTCCAGCACCGGGCGGACCTGCGCGAACGCGAGGCGGCGATCGGCCCGGATCGAGACGCCCGAGACGGCGTTGGCGGCCCGGGCCCGAAGGACGGTCGTCAGGTCGGCGAGGGCCACGGGGTCGCTGTTGACGGTGAGCGTCGAGCCGCCGGATTCGCGCAGCGCGATGGAGATCACCAGCGCGGAGGCGTTCTGCTCGGTGACGCCCGCGGCGGAGGCGGGAAGGGAGACGGGGGCGTGGCGGTCGCTGGCGAGTTTGCCCACGAGGAGGAAGAAGATGATGAGGACCATCACCACGTCAATGAGCGGGGTGACGTTGAGCTTGGTGGACCCGGAAGCGATGCGGCGGTGGGGACGGAGTTTCACGGTGCGTTAGTGGGGTGGGCTGGTTGGCGTTCGGCCATCGGGCCACTCGGTTTCACCGCCGGGTTGAAAGAGCCAAAAGACCTCGCTGGCACCTTCGGGGATGACGGCCAGATTGACGATCTTGCCCAAAGGCATCAGGTCGTCGGTGTCGTCGTCGTCAACCAGCACCAGGATGCGGGCCATTCCTTTTTCAAAGGTGCCCTCGCATTCAAAGACCGAGTAGCCCGCGTTTTCATAGTCCGTCACTTGCGCGGCGGCGGTATTGTCTTTCCGGGCCTCCCACGCGAAGAGCGAGGAGAGATCCGATTCGGCGGACTGGAACTCGCCGAGGCGATTCGTCACGGAGTCGTCGAAACGGGTCAGCACATCCGCGGTCGGCGATCCGTCGGCCCCCAAGCCAAGCCAAGCTGCGGCGGCCGATTCGTCGCGGCGCTGCGCATCGGGCACCAGGCCGGCGTAATCCTTGATGCTGTTGGTCGCGATGTAGGCGGAAAAGACGACAAACAGGCTGATGACGAGGCTCACCAGTCCCGTGATGCTGCCGGCGATCGCCAAGCCGGTCCCTTTGAGCGTGCCCTCAGAACGGCTGATCGCGACGAGCGCTGCAATGCCGACGATAATCGCCAAAGGGCCGAAGATCGGCAGGAAGCAGGTGAAAAGCCCGACGATGCCCAGCACCAGCGAAGAGATAGCCGCGATGCTGGTGCGGCTGCTCAAGGATGGTGAATACACGTGTCTCGGCGCCGGGTACATGGTGCTCATGGCCCGCAGGGTATCCCCGGATGCGAGCGGCTTACCTTGCGCCCCGCGCCGTGGCCTGCGGTTGCCCGTCGGTCACCCATCGGTGGGCGCGGGATCGGAAGTCGGCGGGGGTACGGGGGCCGGCCCGTTGGCCGGGTCACTGGGTATCGGGGGGAGTTGCGTCCCGGGCACGGGCATCGGGGGGACGGGCGCGGCCGGATCAAACAGCCAGATCACTTTGGTGGAACCCTCGGGAATCACGGCGACGTTGACGACCTTTCCGAACACGGTGCCGGCCATCGGCTCACGCTGGCTGACGATCATGACGAGTGTGGCGGGGCCGTTCGCAAACTCGGCGGGCATCGGGATCGGGGTCATCCCGCGGGACTGGTACGTCTGGAGGTCGCTGGGCCGGAGCCGCTCGATGCGCGGGAACGACTGAAAGAACGCCCAAAGCCCGGGCGTGACGTTGCCGAATGAGCCCAGGGCATCGTCGGTCGCGTCCGCGAACGTTTCGAGCGTGGCCTCGTCGAGCGAAGCGCTCGACGAGGGGCTCAGCCAGGCCGAAGTCGCGGACTGATCGCGGGATTGGGCATCGCTCACGAATTGGCCGTAGCGGCCGATCTGATTGACGGTGAAGAACGTTCCGAGAAGCAAAAACACCCCGAGCACGACGCCAACGATCCCGGTGATCATGCCACTGACGGCCAAGCCCCGGCCCGCCAGCGTGCCTTGAGACCGCGCAATCGCCACTAAGGCAATCACGCCCACCAGAATCGCGAGTGGGCCGACGACCTGCAGGAAGCAGGTAAAGATGCTGAGGATTCCCAGGACGAGCGATGTGATCGCCAGGAGGCTGGTGCGACTGGCATTCGGTGCGAAGTCCGGATTGGCTTGGTATCCCGGGTTGGGTGAATAGGTGGTGGTCATGGCAAGAGAGAGCGTAGCCGGAAGACGGGACCTGTCTATGCAGCGCCCAGGACCGCGCCCCCGCCGCG
>CAZJXA010000224.1:0-5439 GCA_964549785.1 uncultured Phycisphaeraceae bacterium
GTGGATGCGGATGCGGGCGTTGACGAAGTAGTCGGGCATCACGCCGCCGCGGAACGAGAGTTCGACGGTGTCGAAGGCGGGGACGTCGTCCACGACGAAGGCGGGGTGGTCGAGGTGGGCGGTGAAGTAGAGCGGGGCGGGGGCGTCGGGCTCCGGGGTGAGCGAGACGGTGAGGTTGCCGTGGGGGTCTTCGGCGATGCGCAGCGACGGGCGCTGCGCGAACCAGGCATGGAGCCAATGGAGCACGGCGGCTTCGGCTCCGGAAGCGGTGGGAACCTGGGTGAGTTGGAGGAGCCAGCGGAGGTGAAGGGCGCGGGCGTCCGGGGGAATCGGCGAAAGAATAAAGTGGGGGCGGGCTTGCATCCGGGCGGCCATGTGGCGATGCTATGGCTGTGAACTCCGGTCCTGTCAACCCGCGGGTGCCCATCCCCGACGATCCGCCCATCAATACAGAGGCGGTGGTGGTGACGCCCGCGGTGATCATTCACCCGCACGCGCTGGAGTTTTCGTTCGTTTCGAGTTCCGGGCCGGGCGGTCAGAACGTGAACAAAAAGGCGACCAAGTGCACTCTGCGGGTGACGCTGGATGAGTTGCCGCTGACGGCGGAGCAACTGGCGCGGCTGTGCATGCTCGGGGCGCGGTATGTGACGGACGACGGCGAACTGGTCATCACGGCGGACGAGCACCGCTCGCAGCCACGGAACAAGGGCGAGTGCATCGAGAAGTTGAGCACGTTGGTTCGGCAGTGTCTGGTGGCCCCCAAGGTGAGGCGGAAGACGAAGCCGTCGCGGCGGGCCAAGGAGCGACGGCTCAAGGAGAAGAAGGTGCGCGGGGAAATCAAGAAGAAGCGGCGGGGGGAGGGCGAGTAGGAGCGGGGTCGCCCAGGGATTGGTCACGGGTGGGACGCGGATGAGTCGGGATTGAGTTGGTCGTCGAGCCAGTCGGCCATGTCGTCCGCGCGGCCGTCGATGCGATAAAAGAGGAGGGTGTGTCCCCCGCCACGCAGGGCGAGGCGGTCGGGGGTTCCGAGGCGGTCGTTGAGGCGATTGGCCGCGGAGGTGGGGACCATGCGGTCCCACGTGCCGTAGACGTGGAGGACGGGGACTCCGCCGAGCATGGGGGCGAGCGTCCAGGGGTCGAGTTTGGTGTGGGAGAGATAGGCTGCTTCGATGGCGTCGATGGTCGAGCGGGGGACGGTGTCTTTGCCGCAACGGATGGTGATGCCGCCGTCGGTGAGCGAACTGTCCTGCGCGAGGCGGAAGATATTGGCTCCGCCACCGATCAGGATCATGGCGTCCACGCGTTGCCCCAGGCGGGCGACGGCGGCGGGGGCGGCGAGGGCTCCGCCGCTGAACCCGATCACCACAAGCGGGAGGGTTTTCAGACCCGGATGTCGGGCGTAGAGGTATTCCAGGGCGGACTCCCCGACGTAGGCATTGCCGGCGAGTTGTTGATCGACCTGGAGTGCGATGTTGGCTCCGACCGTGGACAGGTCCGCATCTTTGCAGGCTTGGAATGTGAGGCGGCGGAGTTCAAACTCCTGGCGGTCGAGTTGGGCGAGTCGGACGCCGGCGGGGTGTTCCTCGCAGCGGCGCTGGTAGGTCTTGTACGGGGTGCGGCGAACTTCCGCGTAGATACGGGCTTCCATCGCGGCTTGGGCGGAGCGGACCCGAGCAATTTCCTCGTCGGTGCCGGGACGGTGTTCGCCGCGAACGGTGGCGAACGTGGCGATGTTGATCAGCAGCCAGCCGCGGCTTTCAAATTTCGCGAGGGCGGCGGATTCAAAGGGGTTGGGCGCGATTGAGTGGTAATGAAGGATCACCCCTCGGGGGTTGGAGCCGGGCGCGGGGGCCGGGATGCGCATGGGAACACCGCTCCACAAGCCGATTTCATCGACCTGGCCGGTCAGGTGGAGGGCGGCGTCGGGGCCGACGGCGTTGTTGTACGCGGCGCGCGAGCGTCGGACCGTCTCGCGGGCTCGAACGGCGGCTTCATCGTTCCAGCCGCGCGAGGTGAGCACGGTTGCGTTAGGCTCAAACCCCAGGTCGGGGCCCAGATATGCCGGGTTCTCAGGATCGGGTGGTCGAAAGAGGCGGACGAGCCCGAGGCCGAAGATACCCTTATCAGAGACGTCAACGACCGCGGCTTTGAGGGCGTCGATATCGGCCGGGGAGAGCGCCGACGTGTTCGCTCCATCGGCGAGCCGGTAGCGGTAGACGCGATCGGGGGTGTCGGACAACAGCGGCTGAAGCGTCTTCACTTCGCGCTCCGGCCAGTGAGCGGCCGCGACGTCGATCCGCGGAGCGGCGAGCCTGCCCGAATCGCCGGGACGGGCGGACCAGCAACCCATAAGCGGGGCGGAGGCCAGCGCGGAGAACAGGAACAGCGGTATCGGGTGGGGCACGCGGGGTATCGTACGGAACGGACCGTGTGAAGAAGCACGGGGAGAGGGGTTCAGAGGGTGGCGGTGGGCTGCGCGTGGTGGTCGTCGAACTCGTCGCCACGGAAGAGATTGCCGAGGTACGCACGCTTGACCAGTTCGTCGTTGATAAGGGCCTTGGGCGTGCCTTCGGCGAGTTTGCGGCCGGCTTCGATGATGCACGCCCGGTCACAGACACGGAGCGTTTGTTGGACGTTGTGGTCCGTAATCAAGAAGGCGATGCCGCGATCGGCCAGGCGGCGGATCTCGGCTTGGAGGTCTTCGACGGCGATGGGGTCGACACCGGAGAAAGGTTCATCAAGGAGGATGAGCCGGGGCTCGGTGATGAGCGAGCGGGCGATCTCCAGTTTGCGGCGTTCGCCACCCGAACAGGTGCGGGCCTGATGGCCGGCCTTGTGCGAAAGGCCGAACTGTTCGAGAAGCGATGCCGCGCGGGCCTTGCGATCGGCCCGACGGAGGCCGACGGTTTCGAGGATGGCCAGAAGGTTCTCTTCGCACGTCATGCGGCTGAAGACGCTCGGTTCCTGCGAGAGGTAGCCCATACCGGCACGGGCCCGCTTGAACATGGGGAGGCGGGTGACGTCGGATTGATTGAAAACCACGCGGGCGTTGGCACCGGGATCGGCGTCGATCATGCCGATCACCATTCGAAAACTTGTGGTCTTGCCGGCACCGTTGCGGCCCAGGAGGCCGACGACCTCGGCCCGGTCGACATGAAAGGAGACGTCGTCAACGACGGTGCGGCCGGAGTACGACTTGCGGAGGTGGGAGGCTTCGAGGAGGGGCAAGGAGTGTTCGTCGTGTGGGAACGTGCTGCGTTGGGCCGGTGATAGAAAGCGAATGTTCTCGGCAGCCCAAGCCTAGTCTCGACGTCCGCGAGGCGAGTTGACATGGAAGCCCTTCTTGAGCTCGTTGCCGCAGGCTTCCCGTGCTCCCTCGTTGTGAGGGCGCCGGGGCGGTTCCCTTCCCGGCGTTCCGGCTGAAGCGGTTGAGGGACGGGCTTTGGTTGACATGTCCGCTTTGCTTAGTGTAATATACACACTAAGGCGGTACCATCGGGCCGTCCGGGAGGTGGGTATGGAAGCAGACGATTCGGTGCATGGCACTTCACTCTCGTTGTTGACGGACCTTTATCAGCTGACGATGTCGCAGGGGTATCTGGCTGCGGGGCGGGGGGAGGATCGGGCGGTTTTTCACCTGTTCTTTCGGAAGTTGCCTTTCGGGGGCGGGTTTGCGATCGCCGCGGGGATGGAGCCGGCGCTGGAGTGGTTGAAGGCGGCCCGGTTTGATGAATCGGATGTGGCGTATTTGGCGTCCCTGCGGGCGGCGGATGGTTCGGCACTGTTCGCGCCGGTGTTTCTCGAGCGGTTGCGGGGCTTTCGGTTTGGCATTGACGTGGACATGGTGGCGGAGGGCACGGCGGTGTTTCCGCACGAGCCGCTGGTGCGGGTGGAGGGGCCGCTGTGGCACTGTCAGTTGGCCGAGACCGCGCTCTTGACCATCATCAACTTCCAGACGCTGATCGCGACCAAGGCGGCGCGGATGGTTCACGCCGCGGCGGGCGATCCGGTGATCGAGTTTGGGTTGCGCCGGGCCCAGGGGATTGACGGCGGACTTTCGGCGACCCGGGCGGCGTTCGTCGGGGGTGTGGCGGCGACGAGCAATGTCCTGGCGGGCAAGTTGCTGGGCGTGCCGGTGCGGGGCACGCACGCGCACTCGTGGGTGATGGCGTTCGAGGACGAGTTGGAGTCATTTCGGGCCTACGCCAAAGCGATGCCGAACAACTGCTTGCTGCTGGTGGACACGTTCGACACGCTGCGGGGGGTGCGGAACGCGGTGATCGTGGGGGGCGAACTCGAGGCGGCGGGGCATCGATTGTTGGGGATACGGCTGGACTCGGGGGATCTGGCGTATCTGTCGATCGAGGCGAGGAAGATTTTGGACGCGGCGGGGCTCAACGATGCGAGTATCGTGGCGAGCAACGATCTTGATGAGCGAACGATCCTGTCGCTGAAGCATCAGGGTGCGAAGATCGATACGTGGGGCGTGGGGACGAGACTGGTGACTGGCGGGGATCAATCGGCGTTGGGCGGCGTCTATAAGTTGGCGGCAATCCGGACGAACGAGCGTGAGGCCTGGCGATCGACGATCAAGTTGAGCGACCATGTCGCGAAGGTTTCAATCCCCGGGCGGCTGGATATTGGACGGTGCTGGAGGGATGGGCGGATGGTGGGGGATGCGATTGTGCGTGCCGATGAGGCCCTGGCCGGGGGAAGCACGATCGTTGATGCGGACGATCCGACGCGTGAGAAGAGGTTGGAAGGTGACCGGTTTGAGATGCTTCTTGAGCCCCGGCTGCGGGGTGGGGAGGTGGTCGGCCAAGGGCCGGCCAGGTTGATCGAAGCGCGGCAGCGGGCCATCGCACAACGGGCGGCCTTGCACCCCGGCGTTCTGCGGTTCGATTCGCCGCACCAATATCCGGCGGGGATCGAACAATCGCTGGCGGCGGAGCGGCTTGAGATGGTGCGGGCGGCGCGGCAGCGGGCCGCCTTGGGAGCACAGGCATGAAGTTGATCACGGTGGCCGGGGCGGCGCTCAACCAGACGCCGATGGATTGGGCGGGCAACACGCGGAACATCGTGGGGGCGATCGCGGCGGCCCGCGATGCGGGCGCGGCGGTGCTGTGTCTTCCGGAGATGTGCATCACCGGGTACGGGTGCGAGGACCAGTTTGCGTCGGCGGACTTGCGGGCCCGGGCGGGGAGACAACTCGCCGAGATTCTGCCCGAGACCAAAGGGATGGCGGTGTCGCTGGGGTTGCCGATCTTCCATCGGAACGCGGTGTTCAACGGTGTGGCTCTGGCCGTGGATGGAGAGTTGGCGGGTGTGGTGCTCAAGCGGCACTTGGCGGGGGAGGGGTTGCATTATGAGCCGCGCTGGTTCAAGCCGTGGCCGGGCCCGCAAGTCCGCCGACGCAAACTGGTCCTCGCACCCGTACCC
>CAZJXA010000225.1:0-5436 GCA_964549785.1 uncultured Phycisphaeraceae bacterium
GCCGGAATCAGGCCGCACAACTCCCGACATCCACGCCGACCCCCACGCCCACGGCAACCACCACCCCTTCTTCGGCTTCGATGCCCACAAGGCCATGATGGTGGTTTCCGGCGTCGTCGGAGCCATCGGCATCTTCTTCGCATGGCTGCTCCACCTTCGCGGGCGCACCAACGCTGCGGTCTCGGGCGCGGACAAGCTCATCCCCGCGCTGGGGCCCGTCCCCAAACTCGCGCAGAACAAGTGGTATGTGGACGAGATCTACGACGCCCTCATCCGCCGTCCGCTCCGCGGCCTCGCCCACGCGTTTCACCTCATCGATCAATTCCTCGTCGATGGCCTTGTCAACATCTTCGGTGCCCTCCCCCGTTGGGTGGGCGGAACCGTCCGCCCCAGCCAGTCGGGCGAGATGCACGGCTATGCGTTGGGTATGGCCGGAGGGATCGCGGTGCTGTTGGTGATTGTCTTGTTGGCGTCGAACTAGGAAGCGACGACGCCAAGCCAAAGCAGGATTCAGAACCCCCTCGCCCCCTTCCGAACACCTTTCGACCCCCGCTCCGTTCCCCTCCGAATCTGCCCTCTGAACCCCATGCTGCTCTTCACTCTCATCCTGCTCCCACTCGTCGCCGCCTTGGCGGTCGCGCTTCTCCCCGCAAGGCACGCGAAGTCGATCGCTCTGGTCGGCACACTCGCGAGCGTGGTGGTGGGGCTGCTGGCGTTGCTGCGGTTCCAGAGCGACGGGATCGATGCCGCGGGGTTTCAACTCGCGGCTTCGATTCCCTGGATCAGCGACCTGGGCCTCACGCTTTCGGTCGGTGTCGACGGCGTCTCGCTGACGCTCGTTCTTCTCACGCTGCTTTTGGGTCCCATCTGCGTCCTGTGCTCGTTCACGGCGATCACCGATCGGCTCCGGACGTATTACGCGTGGCTGCTGGTTCTTCAGGGGGCCATGGTTGGCGTCTTTGCCGCCCGCGATCTCATTCTTTTCTACACCTGCTTCGAGTTCACCCTCGTCCCCATGTACGTCCTGATCAGCCTGTACGGCTCGGTCAATCGGAAGCGGGCGGCGATCAAGTTCTTCCTTTACACCTTTACCGGCTCCATGATCGCCCTTGCGGGGCTCGTCTACGTCGCGTGGTTCAACAGCGTGCTGCCCACCGGCACCTTGGGAGCGGGTCGCTGGACGTTCGACATCGCCACACTCGAGAACGCCGCGGCGAGCATGACCGCGTCTCAGCAGGGCTGGGTGCTCCTGGCGCTCATGGCCGGGTTCGCCGTCAAGGTTCCGCTTTTCCCGCTGCACACATGGCTGCCGTTGGCCCATACCGAGGCCCCCACGGCCGGGTCCGTGATCTTGGCGGGCGTCCTCCTCAAACTCGGCACCTACGGCATCTACCGGTTTGCACTGCCCTTCTGCCCGCAAGCGATGGTCGAGTACGCACCATTGATCGCCGTCCTCTGCATCATCGGCATCCTTTATGGAGGGCTGATCTGCTGGGTGCAGACCGACGTCAAGAAACTGGTCGCATACTCCTCCGTGGCCCACTTGGGATTCTGCATCCTCGGGCTCCTGGCCCTCAATCAAACCGGGATCACGGGGGCCGTCCTTTACATGATCAACCACGGCCTCTCGACCGGGGCTCTCTTCCTCTGCATCGGCATGATCTACGAACGCTACCACACCCGCTCGATGAAGGAACTGGGCGGCTTGGCGGCCCGCATGCCGGTGTGGTCCACGTTCATGGTCTTTTTCGTCATGGCTTCGGTCGGGCTGCCCGGCTTGAATGGGTTCATCTCCGAGTTCCTGTGCCTGCTCGGGGCCTTCCAGGCGAGCGATGCCTGGGGCTCGGGGTTGTGGAACACAGTCGGCGGTCTGGCGGGCGGCGATGCGGACGGGGCCACACCGGGAACACTCGGGCCTTGGTACGCCGCGATCGCGGGGATCGGGATGATCATCGCGGCGATCTACCTCCTGTACATGACGGGCAACATCGTGTGGGGACCGCTCAAAGAGCCGCATGGGCACGGTGGGGGTCATGGTGGGGGGCATGGCAGCGGCGGGTCGGCCACCGGGGCGCACGTACTCCCGACCGACCTTTCCGGCCGCGAGATCGGCATCCTTGTTCCGCTGGCCGCGTTGTGCCTCTTCCTGGGCGTCTATCCGAAGCCGTTGATGCAACTCATCAGCGCGCCGATCGCGGCGTCGGTCGCGGCGGTTGACGATGGGCGTGCCGCACTGGCCCGGGTCCGCGGCGTTCTTCCCGGCCCGACCCCGCGGATCGCCGCGGCCGCCGAAACCCCGGCTTCCAGCTCGAATGTTCACACCGAGACTCACCGATGATCGACCGTCTCTCGATGATGTACCCGGAGATCGCCCTCTTTGTCACGACCTGCGTGGTCATGGTGCTGGGCCTTTCGCGGACGCTGAGCACCCGCAAACTCACGGCCGGCGTGGCCGGGGTCGGCGTCTTGGCGGCGGGGGTTCTCGCAGGCCTCACGACACCGTTGGGTATCACCGTCACGCCGGAGATGGGTCAAACCTATCTCGCCGACATCGTCCCGTACTCCAAGTGCCTGATCGCGATCGTCGGGCTGATGATGCTGATGGTACTGGTGGGCACGGTGGATCGGGGCGAGGAGTCGCGCATCGCCGCGGGCATCCGCGCGTATGACCCGTTGCGTTCCAACCGGGCCGAGTTTTATGCGTTCTACCTCTTCTCGCTGACCGGGCTGATGCTCACGGCGGGGGCGGACAGCCTGATCTGGCTGTTTCTCGCTTTGGAACTCACGAGCCTTCCGACGTACATCATGGTGGCAATCTCGACGCCTGAGAACAAAGGCCGCGAAGCGGGGGTCAAGTACTTCTTCCTCGGCGCGATGGGCGCTGCGATCTTCCTGTACGGGTTCGCGCTGATCTATGGCGCTACCGGCAGCACCAACCTCAACGTCATTCACCGCCACTTCGCCGAGAACGGGGTTTCTCCGATCGCGATGGCGGGCGTGCTGCTGTCGTTGTTCGGGCTCATGTTCAAGATCGCCGCGGTGCCCATGCACTTCTACACCGCCGATGTGTACCAGGGCGCGGCGTCGCAGGTCTCGGCGTTCCTCGCCTTTGTCCCCAAGACGGCCGGCTTCCTCGCGATCCTGCTGATCTGCGGGGCCGTCGGCTGGAATTACGCACCATCGGTCGCGGGGTGGTCGCGTCCGGTGATGCCGGGGGCGGGTCTGGGAACGGGAGGCGACCTGCCGGAAACCATCCGTGTGGCCCTGTGGGTGATCGCCGCGCTCACCATGACGGTGGGCAACATCCTCGCGATCCTGCAAACGTCGGTCAAGCGGCTGCTCGCGTACTCGTCGATCGCGCACTCGGGGTACATGCTGGTGGGCGTGATCGCGGGGCCCGGCGACGGCACCTTCGCCCACAACGGCGTCTCGGCCGTGCTCTTCTATCTCCTCTGCTACGGCGTGATGAATCTCGGCCTCTTCGCGGTGCTGGCGTGCATCGAGCGCGGCACCACGGCCGACGGCGAACCCATCGAGGTCGATACGTTCGCGGACATCCGCGGGCTGTGCTCCAAAGCCCCGCCCCTGGGCTGGACGCTGGTCATCTGCTCGCTCAGTTTGCTGGGCCTCCCGCCGCTCTTGGGCTTCTTCGGCAAACTGCCGCTCTTTACGGCGGCGATTTCCTCGAACGAAATCCCGCTCGTCATCGTCCTGGGGATTAATTCGGCGATCGCCGCGTATTACTATCTGAAACTGGCCTTCGCCGCGTTCATCGATGACCCGGACAAACAAGCCGAGACCAACTCGCTCTGCAACTACCCCTCGCGGGGCCTCGCGGCGGTCCTTTCCGCGGGCGGCGTGATCGTCCTCGCGGTCCTGGCGAACTCGGTGACCACGCAGGCCGCGAACGCCGGTCGGTATACGCCCACGACCCCCCGTCTCGGCGTTCCGTCTGTCGGCGTTCCGTTGGGCGTTCCGTTGGGCGTTCCGTTGGGCGTTCCGGCGAGCGAACCCACGAGCGACTCCGAACCCCGCTCCCTCGCGGCCGACGCCGGAGACTGACAGTGGAATGCCAGTTCTTCCGCCGTCACGGCGTGAAACAGCCAGCCATTTGGGCCGGCAGGCTGCTCATAGAGATCGGCTGAAGAGTTACCGGCCGGTTGCCATCGGGGCCGCGGTTCCCGCAGCCCGGGTCCGCAGATTGTCGATGGCGTTCATGAAGTTGATATAGGCGTCGTAGGGGGAGTCGTAGGGGCTGAAGTATTTGTGGACGTCCCCGTCGGACCAGTACTTGGTGGACATGTAGTACGAGTGGTCGCTGGTGGTGAGTTTGCGCCAGTCGTTCAGCAGGTGGCCGACTTCGGTCTTCTCCTCGTCGGAGCCGGAGGCCGAGGTGTTCTTCCAGCGTTCGCGGATGATGGCGCCCAGGCGGAAAGTTTCATCAAGGGCGTTGTGCTGCATGGCGTTGCCGCGCCAGGCCGAGAGGTCGCGCTCGGTGTCGGCCCACGAGATGTAGTTGTGGACGTCGTATTCGCCCACGGGCTTGAATTCGGTCAGGGCCATGCTGGGGGTGACGAAGTGGTTCTGCCCGGGGTTGATGTCAAAGAACTTCTCGGGCATGGCCGCCAGGAACTCAAAGATGCCGGTGTCGGCCCACTGGTGCTCGCCGAAGGTTTCATAATCCATGAAGAGGTTGCAGAGGAACCCCTCGCCGTTGATGTTGTTGGCCCACTTCGCGAACTTCTCGGCGGTGAGGGGCCATTCGGCCCAGCCGCGGTTACTAAAGCGGAAGGCGATGTCGTCGGAAAGACGGTAGTTTTTCAGCAGCAGGCCGAAGGGCTTGCCTTCCTTGCCGATGGGGTTGCCGGGCGGCTTGTAGACAAAGTTGGGTGAACGGTAACCGAGATGGAAGTCGGTCCCCTCGCAGATCATGCCGCGGAACCGCGGATTTCCGGTGGAGTCCTTCATCTGGGCGACGAACCACGCCAAGTCGTTGTTGTAGATGAGTTCGGTGTTGCGGAAGACTTCGGGCGTCTGTCCGAAGAGGTCTTGGATTTTCTTGGTATGCATGTCCACCTGCTCGGTGAACTCCTCCCGGTTGTAAAGCCCGCTGAGGGAGTGGAAATAGGTCTCACCGACGAACTCGCAGCAGCCAGACTTGGCGAGTTCGCGGAACAGATCGATGACGTCGGGGCAGAAGCGTTCCATCTGGTCAAGCACGGTGCCGGTGATGGCATAAGAGACCCGAAACTCGCCCTTATGACGCCTCACCAGGTCGAGGATCGTGCTGGTGGCGGGGCGGTAGCACTTGTCGGCCACCTTGCGGCAGATCTCGCCGTTCTTGGCATCGTCGAAGTAAAAAGGGTCGTTGTCGAAGACGCTGTAGCGACGCAGGCGGTGAGGCTGGTGAACCTGAAAGTAGTAGCAGATTGAGGC
>CAZJXA010000226.1:0-5359 GCA_964549785.1 uncultured Phycisphaeraceae bacterium
CGGCAACTCCGGGAATTCTCCCTCCCCCGACTTCTACCCTCCCGCATGCTCGCCGCACTCGCTCTCGTTATCGCCCTCCAGGCTTCCGACCCCGCCGCCGAACTCGAGCCCACGCTCGCATCGATGGAGCAAGCCGCCTTGGCCGGCAACCCCGCGGCATGGATGCAGCACATCGACACCAACAGCGCCTTCTTCGTTCAGGAGCAGCGCGAGTGGTCGCTGGATCTGCTCGCCACCCCGTTGCAGGCGTTTGACCTCGCCATCGGCGGGACCGTCAAGCGGAGCCATAGCGCTGCGGGTTCTGACATTGAGCCGACGATCGTTCCCACCGATAACGGCGACCTCGCCACCGTTCCGCTCGTGATGACCTGGTGCCTGAGGGACGAAAAACCTCAGGCGATCAAGTTCGCCGCGGCGTTCCACCGGTCGCGGGGCGGCGAATGGAAGTACCGTGGTGAACACCTCGAAGAACTCACGTTCGACGGGTTCATCATCCGATTCCCCGTCGGTTTCGAGTCGGTCGCCCGCGACATCGCCGCGGTCTTCCCCGAGGCGAAGGCCCACGTGGACGAGGGATTCGGAGTCACGAACAGCCGCACCGAGCACATCAAGTTGTACGACTCGCAGGCGGTCTTGCAGGCCTCGGTCTACCCCAGCATGTACAAGGTCGATATCACCCTGAGCGGGTGGAACGAAGCGGGCGAATCGATTAAGTTCGCGACCTGGTATACCGACACGCGCCAAGGTTGGCGCAAGGCGTTCGCCCACGAGTACGGTCACGTCGCGACCTGGGAACTGGGACCGGACGCGAAAAAACTGGCGTGGTGGATCGCGGAGGGAGCGGCCGAACTCGCCGCAGAAAATATGCCCCCCGATTCCCGCGATTTTATCGACCGCTGGGCCGTGCGTGAGTGGAGCGAGAACACGCTCGCGAAATGGGAAGACCTGACGGACTATCGCACGGTTCCGCTGGAACTGCGGATGCATCCCTACCGGCAGGGTCATGCCTTCATGGGGTTCATTTCGGAGAAAGGCGGTCGGGAGCAGCGAAACGCGTGGCTTGCCGCCCTGTGCAACGGCAAGACGCTCGACGAAGCCTCGCAAACCGTCTTCGAGGTGTCGTTCGCCGACCTCGATGGCGAATTCCGTGAACATATCGCCCGCAAGGCGGGTGCAACCGCGGCCTCAAAGCCTCCCGCCGCTCCTGCTGCCCAACCCGCCGCCCAACCCAAATCCGATCCCGACCAAGCTGCCTCGCCCGATGGACCGACACCCCCGGACGGTGCCCTCCAAGGCATCGAATCCACGCTCCTTGCGATCGAGGGTGCCGTCCTGAACGCCGACGTGGATGCGTACATGTCACAGATTGTGGGCGACGATACCGAGTTCTGGCACGAACAGAAATACTTCGCGAACGACCTCACCCGTTTCAAGCCCGAAGCGTTCGACCTGACGTTCGAGAACGCTCGCGGAGACGACGACATCGTCACGGCCACGCTCACGATGAACTGGGAGATCGCGCAGCGGAGCCCCCGGTCGTTCGCCCACGACGTCACCTTCCGCAACACCGAAACCGGCTGGAAGTACGCGGGCGAAGTGTGGGCCGAGCACGAGGGCCCGGGCGTCCGCATCTTGCACCCGGCCGGCTTCGACGATGTCGCGGCCGAGGCCGTTGAATCCTTCAATTCCATCCGCTCCAAGGTGGAAGAGGCCTTTGAACTCGATTCGACGGATTTTCCCAAGCATGTGCAGAAGATCAAGATCTACGCCTCGATGAAGCACCTCCAAGCGTCCATCTGCCTGTCATATGAAGACGGCCTCTCGGGTTGGAACGAGCCCAACGAGTCCATCAAAATCCTTGCCGGTCGGAGGAGCGCCCAGAAAGGCTCTCTGCTCGTGCTCCTGGGTCATGAGTTCGGCCACAACTGCACCTTTCAATTGGGACCCAAGGCCAGCTCGATGCCGTGGTGGATCCTTGAGGGCGTCGCGGAACTCTGCGCCGAGAACGTCGCCGGAACCCGCTCGCCCCAGAAGCGAGTCGAGTCTTGGGCCCGGAAGGACCAGTTGGCCGTTTGGGCCGACCTCTCGGACTTCCACGATATGAAGCCCGGCCTCTCCGGCAAGGTCTACACGCAGGGCCATCACATGATGGGCTACATCAGCGACGAGGTCGGACGCTCTGGCCGAAACCAGTGGATGCGGCTGCAGGCCAACGGCAAGACCATCGACGAAGCCACCCAGGAAGTCTTCGGCTTTGATTTCGCGGAACTCGACGCCCGCTGGCGAGCGTCGCTGCCGATCGCGGACCCCAAGCCCGAACTTGAACCGGTCGAAGACGCCGTCGGAACGTAACCGCCGATGTCGTCCGCCCACCGGCTCAGTCCGGGCCATTCTTTCCGCGGGCGGCGATAAAAAAACCCCGCGGCAGGGTTGCCGCAGGGTCCAAAAACCATTCACGCGATCAATCACTCAGAGCGCGAAGCCCAGGTCTTAGCAGCCGCCCGCCTCAAACCGGCTGAAGAAGGTCGTGATGTCGTCGGAATCGACGTCGTCGTCGCCGTCCTGGTCGCCGCACGAATCCCCGCCCTCAAAGTTGCTGAAGAAGACGTTGATGTCGTCGGAATCGACGTCCTCGTCGCCGTCCTGGTCAGCCCGGCACGAGGTGATGTCGGAGGGGCATCCGCCCACGATGGGGCACTCGTCGGACCGCCAGTTGGCCCGGCCTTCGGTGGTCTCGTAGAAGATCACGTTCAGGTCAAGGCAGTTGCTGCCGACCACGGAAATCTCGTTGGGATCGTTGAAGTAGCTCCCGGGAGGGGCGCCGAGCGCGTCCGTGGCGTATCCGCAACCACAAAGCCGGAAGAGCGAATCGGGCGTGAAGCCGTCGTCCAGCCCGCGGTTGTCGGAGAGGTCGAGCCCGCCCAACTGGGTCGCGTACTGGAAGCCGCGGCCGTCAATGACGTCGCCGTCGCGGGCAGCGATGGCATCGACCACCCGCGTCCACGGGGTGCTGTCGAGGATTCCGTCATTCACACCCGTGTCCAGGTCCTGGCCCACCGCGCCGGTGAATCCTTCGACGATGAGGAAGGTGTTCGCGCCGTTCTCGATGTCCGGGGTGAAATCCTGGCCGAACACCACCGTCAGCGGGTCAAAGCCTTCGAGCGGCACGTTGTTGGCGTTGTCCTTCCGCAGGAAGAGGCGGTTGGCCCCGGTGCTGCGACCGTTCAGGCTCAGGACCTGGTCGATCGTGCCGGCGGGTCCCGCGCCGTTGCCGTTGTCGTCACCCTCGATGATGACGATCGTCAGACCGGTCATATCGAAGTTGGGAGCAGCGCTGATGAGTTCCAGCCACTCGAACCCCTGGTCACCGCCGGGCGGGTTGACGAGCGTCTCGTTAAACTGAACCTGGCCCGAAGCGCAGGCCGCAAGGCCCGCGACCGCCACCATACCGAACAACGTCTTCCGCATGATCAATCTCCTCTTTCAATAGATCCCGATATCGCCACCACGGCATCCACGCCGCACGACGAACCGTCTGCTCACCATCCGCGGGCGTCGGCCGACGGGGCCGAACCCGATCTCTCCGGAAAATCAAAGCCGGTCAATTAGAAATTCAGCCCGCCACGCGTCAGCCATCCGCCATACACCTTGCCCTCGAGTTCGTCGTAAACGGCGGTACGCATTCCGGCGATAAAACCTGCTGAAGCGGCCCACATTCCGTCGCGTTTGCCGGTGTCGGCGAAAAGGGAAACATGTCCGTCCGCAAAAAGCAGTTGCCCATAAAGGCGATCGTGGTCGTGAATGCCGTCGTCAATTCTCGGACCCTTGCCGTGCACAGGCCCCAAGTCCTCGAACCGCTGCCGCCCCCAACCGGCACCGCCGTATCCAGGAAGCCTACCTTCACGGATCGGGCCGTCGGTGAGAATCTTGGCACCAACGAGTCGATTACCGTTGTAGTAGACCGCGTCCGCATCCTCATAATTCGCCACCACGGTCCCATCGCCCATCAGGATGACCTTGCTTGGGGTGCTGGTCATTCCGATCGACTTCTCATTCAACGGCCCCTTGAGAAACCGACGGTCCTTCATGTTTTCCGTTGAGCGGACGTCCTGCACATCGGTATGCGCCATCTGCCAGTTTTGGCAGTAATTCGTATTGAATCCCGCATCGATCAACTGACTCACTTCCTGATTATTGAAGGGTCGGTACGCATCGCTGCTCGAGAGCCGACCCTGACTCAGCGTCTGACTCGATTGCGCCGGACTGCTCGGGCACAGCAATTTGCCGGGGAGGGCATATTCGCCTAGGACAAAGTCCGCGACCCAGCCCGTCGTGTCGATCGGTCCATAACCCTCGGTCCGCTCATTGTCCCACGAGCCAGAAGAAAGGTAACCCTTTTGGGCGTTCGAGTAAGAAAGGGAAGCCGTCCCCAACTGCCGCAAATTGCTGGCGCACTTCGTCGTGCGACCGGTCTCGCGCGCGGTCCCCAGCGCCGGCAAAAGGATGCCAATGAGCAGGGCAATCACCGCGATCACCACGAGCAATTCGATGAGCGTGAAGCCGCGTTCGGAAGGACGGGCGGTCGTGCGTGTGTGCATGTTGGAACAGGTCTCCCACAGGTTCAAAAACAAGAACCCGAAGGGTAGTTTCCCGCGAGTCCGCAGGTCGTTCAGACCCGCCCGACTTTGCGTTAAGAATTGGTTAAGATTGACCGCCCCGGACCACGACCTCGGGGTGGGGGCTGTCACAACCCCATTTGTTTTAACGTCTTACTCAAAATCGCCGAGCGATAGTTGGTATACGACCACTGCCAGGACTCGATGAGCCGGTAGCCGCGTTTCAAGTAGAACTCCATTAACCCCCGGTCCGGCTCCGCCATGCTCAGGGCCAGTTCCGCGGCACCGCATTCCGCCGCACGTTGCTCGGCCTTGTCGAGCAGCATCCGCCCGATCCCCTTCCCCTGAATCAGCGGGTCCACCGCGAATTGCGAAAACGAATCGACGAACGACTTCTGGAACCAAGGCGGACCCTGATCCGCCTCTTCCTCGTGGAACAAGATGATCCCCACGATCTTTTCACCGATGTGGTGTTTCAGATCCCGCTCAACAGCCAGATAGCACTCGCCCGAGTAGCACCGGCGCTCCGTGGTCTCATCGTCTTGGCGGCCGGCCAACGGTTGCAACCCCATCGCGACCTGCCCGGCGTACGCCCGGTGCAGCAGGTTCGTGATCTCGGGGATCGAATCCCGGTGCGAGAGCAGGCGGATGTGGATCGGTGAGGCATCAGCGGGCATGACGGGACGATCATAAGGCATTGCTCTGTGGCCGAGTGCCGAGTGCCGAGTGCCGAGTGCCGAGTG
>CAZJXA010000227.1:0-5326 GCA_964549785.1 uncultured Phycisphaeraceae bacterium
GTTCTCCTTGAAGAGCCGGGGGGTGCTGGGCTCGGTGGTCGCGACGGTGGGCGCCGTGGGGCTGGTGGCGGGCGTCATGGGCCTGTGCGCGTGGAGCGCGGGGAGCGAGATACCGGTGATCGGCCCGGTGCTGGCGGCGGTCAGCCCCGCCTCGATGCTGAACGCCGTGCTCTTTCCGGCGACCGCGCTGGAGCGGTCGATCGAGCAGAGCGGAACGTGGACGACGCGTCTCACGTTGATGGCCGGGGCGGCGGTGGCGGCGGTCGTCTATGCGGCGGTGGTCTACGGGATCCACAGCAACATGGTGCGCACCTTCGATGTCACGATGCGAAAACTGGCGGGTAACAAATGACGATCGCCACTTGTGGATTTGGGCCAAGAAGTGCCGCGACCTTAGCGCATTCTTATTAATTGCCAGACCTCGTCAGGGGGGCGCGTGGCGGTAACTCCCTATTTTTCCGAGGCGACACAAGAAGTTGCTACCGACGTAAGTGGCTTAATCAAAGCAGAGTACGCACAATCTTTGCGCTGGGTTCGGGGTACGGACGGGAGGTATGCGTGTCGTTGATCGGACCATGTGCCCCGTCACAATCTTCACGAAGGCTTTACACGTTCTTTATCCGGGGAGTGTCGAACGCTCCATAGCCTTGTGCCGACGTCCGGGAGGGTCTCGTGTAGCGACGGGCGTGCAAGTTGGGCTTGGGGTGGGGCGAGATTTGCGGCGGCGTCGTGGATGCCAAAACGTTCTCGGGAACAGCTGCAAGTTGAAGATTATACGGATGGTGCCTTTCAAAATCGGAGCATTGTTATGATGAAGAGTGGCCGCCGGGGCGGGTTCACGTTGATCGAGTTGCTGGTGGTGATCGCGATTATCGCGCTGCTGATCGGCATCTTGCTGCCCAGTCTTGGCAAGGCCCGGGAGGCGGCCCGGCAATTGAAGTCGGCGGCCAACCAGCGCAGCGTCGCGCAGGCGGTCGCGGTGTACTCCAGCAACGGCAAGCAGTACTTCCCGCCGCATTATGTCTACGGCGCCGACGAGGAGAGCCTCAACTGGCGTCTCATCGACCAGCAGATCAGCAACCCGAACCCTCAGAACGGCTACGTTCACTGGTCGTTCGCGTTGTTCAATGAGGGCAGCGTCAACGAAGACTCGTTCACCAATCCTTCGATGCCCAACGGCGGCGCACCCGCCACCAACCCGGGCGCCGAAATCGGCGACTGGGAGCCCAACCAGACGAACGACCAGGGCGGATCGGCGGGAACGGTTTCGCCGCGGGACCGTCAGGTGAAGCGCATTGCCTTCGTCGGCAATGCCGCGATTTTCCCCCGCAACAAGTTCTTCTCCTCCGGCGGCGATCGCAAGAACGAACTCGTCAAGGACGCCGACATCGGCCAACCCTCCAATGTCATCTTGTTGACGGAACTCAACGCCAACAAGCAGTACGAGGCGATTCGGGTTGGCAGCATCTTCAAGGCCCACCGCCCCGTCACGCCCTTCCGCGGCGGATCGTCCGGCATCCTGGTTTTCAGCGAGCCCATCGGCGGCGGTGTCCCCCGGTTCTTCTACCCGCGCCGGCCCGACATTCTCCCGCTGGAGGACATCCCGGAAGGCGCGATCGATGACACGACGAATAGCGGCCTGAACGCCGTGGGCCGGATGTGGGGTGCCAAGAAGAACGCGACCGGCCAGGGCGGTACCACGAATTTCGCCTATGCGGACGGTCACGTCGAGAACACCACGCTTGATGAAACCATCGAGAAGAAGCGGTGGGGTGACCGCTTCTGGTCCATCAGCGGACCTGACGCCGTGAACATGACGACGACCTACTGAGAAACTATTCGCCACGGGCTCGCCTGACGGTGGGCCACGTCGGTTTCGGTGATTCGTCCGTCGCAGGCCGCGAAGCGGACCAAAGCATCCATGATCGTGATTCGTTCCTGACCACAACGTAAGGGTCCGGGTGCTGTCGGTCTGTCGGCGTGAGAGGGGCGAATGTTAACGTGTTGTCAAGATTGCGTTGACAGCGGGTGAAGGAGATGGTGAAACTCCCGGGGACCGTAAGCCTTGGGACAGCGACCTTTGGACCAGACCTTTGGAGAGGTGTGATCATATGAAGAAGACAAATGCATTGGTTCTCCTGGCCCTCGCCGGGACGTGCGTGACGACCGTGAATGCCCAAGTTGGCGGTGTTGTCAACATTAGCGGCGCCACGCTGCTTGAGAATTATGTCCGCTCGCAGGCCTCGACGAACGATTTCATCGACGTCGACGGCGACGGCATTGCCGGCTACCTCGGCACGAGCCTGGGCGGCCTGCCCGACGATCTTGCCCTCGGCGGCCCCACGGGCTTCGACGGCCCCGGCGCTCTGGCCGACCAGGAGTTGGTGATTCAGTACCGCGTGACCGGCTCGGTCAACGGCTTCAACGAACTGCTTTTCTTTGGCGGCCCCTCTTTCGTGACGAGCGACGCGTTCGCCACCTTCCCCGCCGGCATCCCCGGTGCGGCTCAGAGCAGCGGGCAGCCCAACCCGGGCCTGGCTTCCGCCGCGTATCACAACCGCGTCCTGTACATCGGTAACGGCACCGGCGGCACCACCTCGGGCGTCCGCACCGGCTTCTATAACCAGGGCAACCCGGGCGGCGCACCCAATCGCTCCGATCTCTCCACCCTGCTCGCCACCTATTCCTCCCCCGATACCCCGTCGGCGGGCGGCATCCGCATCGACGTGGCTCCGCTTGACGTGGCCACGTTCCTCGCGGTCCGCAAACCCGGCGCTGCCGCCTTCGATCGTGCCCCGTCCGAGGCTGGTTACGGCACCAACCCGGTGCGGAGCGTCAACAAGCAGGGCACGCTCACCGGGGCCAACCTTGACAACCGCCTCCTGGAACTCCAGGGCCGCAACCTGTTCGAGTCCTATACCGATGCGAACAACAACAGCACCTACGACGCCGGCGAAGTGTTTGTGGACTCCGATCAGGACGGCATCCGCGACAACCCGGACGTCAACACGATCTTCGACACCGCGCTTCTCTTTGCCCCGATCGCCCCGGTCACCAACTTCGGCACCGGACTCACTCAGGTCACGATGACGCAACTCCAGCACCTTTTCGTCACCGGACGCGCGTCCAGCGGCGAGAACTTCATGATCATCACCCGCGACGTGGGCTCGGGCACCCGCAACGCTTTCAATAACGGCACCGGCGTTGACCCGTCGTTCGGCAACGGTGAGAACATCGGTGCCCTCTCCAACTCCTCCACGCAAAACCTCGTCGGCCCCAACTTCATCCCCACCAACAAGGGCTCCAACGGCAACATGGAGGCCACCCTCCGCAACACCCGTCTGGGCCTCGGCTACATCGGCACCGAGCGAGGCGTCACGGGCTCGGGCTCGGGGTCCTGGCTCGTCCGCGACGGCAGCGGCAACAGCGCCCTCGAGATCCTTGACACCAGGAACGACATCTACGGCGGCACGACCTTTGTGCGCCCGACCATCCAGAATCTTCTGAATAATGACGCCTCGGGCTGGGTCATCGGCGGCGAAGCCGTCCTCGCCACCCTCGGCGACCCCCGCGCCAACTCCGCTGCCCTGGGCGGCGTGGGCTTCGCGGGCGCGTTCGACCCCTTCATCGACGCCAACAGCAACGGCGTCTACGACGCCGGCGAAACCTACACCGATCTCAACGGCAACAACGCCTATGACGCCAGCAACGCCGAAGCCGGCCTCTTCAACAGCAACACCGCCATGGCGAACCCCTTCGCCGCCGGATACCTCAACAACATCAGCCGCTCCATCGCGGCCTTTGACTCGGTCCCCGCTTCCCCCGAGAACACCTTCAGCCCCGGCGAGTTCGCGGCGAGCCAGTTCCTCTCCCTCGCCGCCGTCGCGTTCGACCACCTCGAGGCCGATTACACCCAGCTCCAGGCCAACCCTGCCTTCAACCAGCGGATCCAGAACTACATCCTCTCCACCGGGACCAACGTCCACTTCAACCCCGTCTTCGCGACGGCCAACGCGGCCGGCACCGGGCGGGTTCCCACCCGCACCACGGGCGTCGTCTACACCGACAGCGTCGCCAACGGCGCGAACTACGTCAGCCAGTTGCCCGCGAACGTGGCCTACGGCTCCAACCTCACCCTCCGCAACAAGATCACCGGTGACTTTGACGGCAACGGAGCCCGCTCCAACGCCGACGCCCCTGAAATGCTCCGCGCCTGGTCGAGCCGCAACGGCGGACCGGCTTGGACGGCGCCCGCCGGCACCGGCGCCATCGCCGGCGCCCCCGGCACCGACGCCGTGATTGAACTCCTCGGCGACTTTGACTCCAACGGCAACTTCAACAGGGCCGACATCCGCTACTGGGCCGACGGCCTCGCCCTCACCGGCGGCACGCTCGACCGCAAGGCCGGATTCATCGCCATCGACAACGCCTCCAACATCATCACCGGCACGCTCAACTTCTTCAACACCACCAAGAGCACAGGCACCGGCTACAACGCGGGCGACAGCCGCGGCGACGTCTCGAACTCCGGTGGCCAAGTGACCCCCGGCTTCGCCCCCATCGGTGCCGACCGCAACAACGGCTCGGTGGATGCCGACGACAACCGCATCGATATCTCCGACCTTAACTACATCGTCGCCCAGTTCCGCGGGAACGACAAAGTGACCGACGGCGAGGCCAACTGGAGCAACCTGGCCGAGGCCTCGGGCTTTGACCTTTCGGCCGACATCACCGGCAACCTGATCGTCAACCAGGACGACGTGACCGAGCTCGTCAACGGCGTGCTCGGCACGTTCTACGGCGACCTTGATCTGGACGGCAGCGTCTCCTGCGCCGAGCGGAACTCGATCCTCGGGGCGGTTGGTACCACCACCACCGGCGGCTACGGGGCCGGCGATCTCAACGGTGACGGCAACATCGATACGTCGGACGTGGCCCTCCTCTTTGGTTCGGGCGGCGTGTGCGGCGGCGACCTTGATTGCGACGGCGACGTCGACTCTGACGACATCGTGATCTTCTTCGCGGGCTTCGAAGCCGGCAGCCAGGACGCGGAGCAGGACGGCGACGGCGACGTCGACTCCGACGACGTCACCCTCTTCTTCGGCCGCTTTGAAGGCGGTTGCTGAACCCAGGCACTGGGCACCAGGGCCTAGGCAGAGTTGAAGACTGATCCCATCGAGCCCCGGCCGCCTTCGGCCGGGGCTTTTTCGCGGTACGTCGGGATGAGGCAGATAGGCAGATAGGCAAATCGGAGAAGAGGCTCGAAGGATTAGCGCGGCGGTCTGTAAGAAGGAGGCGCGGGCCCGCGGAGTGAGCGCGCGGGTGG
>CAZJXA010000228.1:0-406 GCA_964549785.1 uncultured Phycisphaeraceae bacterium
CCGTCACCAAACGGGTAAACGGCGAACCCGACACACCACGGATCACGCTGCCACCCTTCAGCGAGTCGCTTCAGGCCCGGCAGGCCGAGAGCCGTGCGAGCGAGATCGCCCGCGTCGAGCGGGCCGGCCTGATGTTCGTTCCCGGCGACAAGGCCGACCCCGAGGACAAGTCCAAGAGGGCTCCCGGCGGACGGTTCGGCGCCGGCAATGGCGGAGGGCCTGGCAACCCCTATGCCAAGCAGGTGGGAGCCCTGCGGCGGGCGATGCTCGAATCGGTGACGCCGGCCGAGATCCAAGCGCTGATGAAGGTGCTCCTCAAGCAGGCCAAGTCCGGCGATGTGCGGGCGATCAAGGAGATCTTGGATCGCACCCTCGGGAAGGCCGAGGGTGCGATCCAAGATCTCCT
>CAZJXA010000228.1:416-5307 GCA_964549785.1 uncultured Phycisphaeraceae bacterium
GATCTGTTGGCCAAGGTCGAGGAACTTGAGGCAGCGGTTGTCCAAGGCCGCGACGGCGCAGCGAAACCCCAATGACTCTCCGGCACTCCTGCCCCCGGCTCACCGGGCGGGAATGTCCTGCTTCCATTTGGAGTCCAGGATGTTCCCGTTCTTCTCGATCATCACCCGATAACGAGACCCGTCCGATTTCGGAAGATCCGCGAAGATCCCGAACGCGACCTCGCCAGCAATTAGCCCTTTCGCGTCGGCCCGGTGCCACACCACCAACCATGCGGCGCGAGCCGTGAATGTCGTCTCGTCCCTCTTGGCAAGTGACTCGCAGGTGTCTTTCTCGCCCTTCAAATGGAGCGACCCGTCTGCATCTCCGACCTGACCACATCCTCGAACGGAAATTGCGAATTTCGTGCCCGAGGCGTCCGTTGCAAGAAGATTGGAAAAGGCCGCACTGCCCTTGGCGAGCCGTTCAATGTTCCGGAATCCGTGTGTGGACAAGGCATCTTCCGCGATGTCAAGTTCATTCGGTGTGGGCATGAATAGCTCCTCTGGGTGCGGTCGTTTGTCCGGGCAGACGTTTCGGAAAGTTCGGGTGATACACCGTGGTCGCTTCGCCAAGGTTATCTCAAGCCATATCGGTCGTCATCGATCTTGTGAAGACGTACGAATTCGCATTCGAATCATCCATCACTTCCGATCGTGTCGTCAAGCGACAGTTCCTTCAGGCCGGCACGGAGTTCATCGATCTTCGCCTGCGACTGTTCGGCGCCCGGCGAGGCCTTGAACGTCACCGAAATCGAGACCCCCGGCACGTTCGACACCTTGGAGAGCACCTTCGTGTAGAAGTTCATCCATTTCTGAGGCGGGACTTCCCCCGACCAGCGAATGCCCCTCGGCGCGGCAGGCGGTTGCAGCACCGGCTTGCCAGGCTCCACCTTCGGGGAAACCTGCACGACGCCCCTGCCGTCGATCCCATCCTTCATGGCCGTCACGCTGAACGCCCCGTGCTCGCTTCCGGCGACAAACTTCCCGGATGCGTCGATCGTCCCGCCGGTTGCGCTCCACTCGAAGCCCGACACGGCGAACGGCTGTCCATACTGATCCAGCCCTCGAACACCAAACGCGGCGACCTCACCCGGCCGAATTTCGGCTCGGGGCGGGTCGATCGTCAGTTTCGCCAACCGGGGCGGCTCGACCAGCTTCTGGGCTTCGGCCGCGGTCAAAATGCAGAAGTCGTCGCTGATCTCGACATCAATCTCCAAGAGGCTTTCCCCCGGCTTCTTCAGCAGCGTCAAGCCGCCATCGGGCCGACGGCGTGCGTACCCCATATCACCCTTCGACACACCATCCGCAACAGTTCGCCGGATCGATTCCGGGTTCGAGAGCCTCGGCAACGCGGGCGAGGCAAAGAACGCATCGCGAGCATCCTTGATCGACCACGCCGTGATCGCCGGCGGCCAGTAGCGAACGAGCTTGCCGGAACCCACACCGTCCGACACTTCGTCCAGCTTGAGCAATTCTCGCATAACCAAGTCGGCGATGCGCCCGCCCTCGATAGAACTGGAAGTGATCTGGCCGAGGTCGATCGGCTTAAGTTTGTTGTCCTTCCCAAGGAGGAGAATGTGCCGATAGCTTCGGAAGAGCGATTCCTTCAGGTCCCTTTTGGCTCGCTCGAGGCTTTTCTTGAGCGAACCGAGTTGTGATTCATCGAACCTGCTCCGGGCGTCTTCGTCGGCATCAATGTCTTCCCACGCAAGCACGTTGCGGGCGGCTTCCTGCGCAGACGATGCTCCGTCCGGCAAAATGAACACCAGTCCCGATTTGTACGTCCGGCCCGAGGTTCCGGAACTGCGGACGATCTCATCCACCAGTTTGGCGCTTTCCGTGCCCATGAATGGTGTTTCCACGCCCATCACCACAAGCGTCAACTGCGCCCGATCCGGTACATCGTTGCTCCGTTGCGGGACATACTTGCGGTCGACACCCTTGGCGCCATCCTTGAATACGATCTCGATATCCCCGCGGATTCGCGCATCAATGTCCTTGGGTTTCACGTTGCCGCGTGACTGAACCAGCATCTGATTCAGGTTGGGCTTGACACCGAAGCGATACCGATTGCGCTCACACTCCAGGTAGAAGCACGACGATGCGAGCCCATCGAGCACCGTTTCAACGTCCGCGGAGTTGAACCCGGGCCCACCCAGCGCGGTCTTGATCTCTGGCACCGTGGCCTCGGCGCGACGCTGGCTTTGTCCGCCGTTGGACTCAAGAAAAATTGCCGCGGCAGCCTTCTGATGGAGCCGTGACTTCTTGATCGCGTCCACCGCCTCTGCGTCCAGCCGCGCTGCGTGAGATTCGGGGCGTCCGGCGATGTCCGATGTCACCGGCACGCGGAGTTTGGGCTCCCCGAGTTGCTCAAAGAGTGCATCCGTGAACAGAGCATCTTGGAAGGGGGCGGTTCCAAGGGTGATTAGCGCTTCGCCCGTCACGCGGTCATAGCCCTCCTTATACACCCGGCTCACCCAAAGCGCCAGCAGCCGCAGCACTCCGCGGGTCCGTTGGAAGCGGGGAAGCGACGACCACTTGCGCTCGAACACCGAGATCACTGCGGGATGGAAGGGATAGCTGTCCCTGAACGACTTAAGAGCCTCCTCACCGCTCAGCCCCGCCAACTCGCCTGCATGATCGCGGCACCACTCCGCATATGCCGCAGCCGTCTTTCGGCCTTCCTCGGGCAGGCCGTCCCACTCGAAGAGCCGTCGCCGGATGATCTCATTGATCTCTCCGCCCATCGACATACTCACGGCCTTGCCGGTTCGGTTCAGCGCGTGCTTGATCGCCTCGTAATCGACTTTGTCGTCAGGGTCCGGCATTTCCGTATCGCTGGATGATGGCACGGAAGCGCACAACACTGCGCAGTCCAAGGCGGCAATTACTCCGGCGAGATTCTGAATGAACTCCTTGGTCTGGGCACGCCCCGGCACGCCGCTCGTGCCGACCACTCCACGCGCCCTAGACACATACCCCATCAGTTCGTCGATGAGGATCAATACCGGGCCCGTGCCGATGATGTCCCGCAAGACCGGTTCGCTCGGGGCGCGGAGTTCCGAATCGTGCTGGGCGACTCTGGCGAACGCCGCAGTGCCGCCCAACTGCCAGGCAAGTTCTCCCCAAGGCGTGCGTCTTTGAGGATCCCCCTCCCGTCCATATCCCGTGACCGGTTCGATCTCCGTCCCCACAATCACCGCGATTTTGGCGACCGGCCACTCCTGGAGCTCGGCCTTCGTTGCGATGCTCTCCACACCCTTCCATCGCTTGGCGGCAGAGCCGTGTTTGGCGAGATGAAACAGGGCGGCCAATGCGTGGGTCTTTCCACCGCCGAACTGGGTCGCCATGTTGAAGACTGCGGACGTTTCGACCTTGATGCCGTTCAAGCGACGAACCATCTGGGATGAAAGGTCGATCAGACTTTCCGTGAGGTGCGTTCGCTCAAAGAACTGCTTGGGATCGACATACACCGCGTGCGCTTCACCGCGATGGACGTGTCCGAGGTGTACGGCAAACTCGGACGCGTCCAGCGGCTTGCCGAGCCGCAAATCCTCGCGGGGCTTGATAACGTCATACCAGGGTCGAAGTTTGGACATAATGAGTTCTCGACGAACAGGTCGGTCGCTTAGTTCTTTCTTTTGAGATCAGCCCCGATGAGGGCGGCCACAAACACGCATCCGACAACCCGCGTCACCTTGAGTATCGCGCTCGCAGGCGTGGAAGCCTCATCCGTCGAAGACTGACCATATTCATCCATCGCGTAGTTCCCACCGATCGACAGTCCACCCAGGAGAAGTGCGCCGCCGAGCGCAACCGGCCAGACACGCTGTTGACTTTCGGCGTGGTGAAATCCCAAGACCACCACCCCTCCAATGCAAAGTCCCAGAAGCCCTCCAACGAACAATCCAAGAAACGCGTCTTCAAGCATTAAGAACCCAGCCCTTTCTTGCGAGCCAGCACGCCATCAACCCACCGTTTCTCGTCAGTTCCCGACGGGTAAAGCGCCGAGAGCGACTGCGCCAGTTTCCAGAACCGCCCATCCTTGCCGATCCCATCCTCCACCAGAAACCGCCGCAGCGCCTCGCCTCGCCCCGCGCTGAACAGCAGCATCGCCTGATGCACCCGGTCCAGCACCGTCGCGCCCGCCTTGCTGGCCGCCAACTTGCCTCCGCTCTCGGCCTCCGCCTTGATGATCTCCGCCTTGATCTCTTCCTCGCCTTGGAACAGCGTTGCCTGGGCCTTCTTGCGTTTGGCTTTGGGCGTGGTCCCCCCGCCCCCAACCGGCCCTTCCGCGTCCTGGCCGAACAGATACTTCGTCCGCTCCGCCACCGCCAGCAGCCGGGCTGTTTCTCCCTTGATCTCGACGACGCTCTGCGACTTCTCCAGCACGATCCCCAATCCCTGGGCGATCAGCCGGGCCGCATCAAACTCCAGCACGAACCCCTTAACAATCGCGCCCTTGCCCTTCTTGCCCTTGCCGTTCCCCTCATCATCATCCTCGTCCGTGTCTGTCTCCGCATCTTCGGCATCGTCCGCTGCGCCCTGGGCCTTCGCCTTTTTTCCCCCGCCCACCGTCCACAACCACACCGCCGTCAGCCGCGCATCGGGTTCCAGCCCCGCCGTGTCGGCATCCTGCATGATGAGCGACAGGGCCTCCTTGCTCACCGCGGCCCAGACCTCGACAAGATATTCCTTGAGCGTGACGGCCTCGCCGCTGGCCTTTTCCACGCGGCTGTAGCGGCTGAAGATCTCCAGCGCGGGGCCGATGCAGGCGAAGATGGCATCGGCACCGACCACGCCCTCGGCGGTCAGCCGCGGCATCCACTCTTGCATCTTCCTGGGCAACTCG
>CAZJXA010000229.1:0-5295 GCA_964549785.1 uncultured Phycisphaeraceae bacterium
GTGTATGCCCTCAATGTGGTGTTGTATTCGGTGCTCATCAAGCGGATGGTGATCGCGGACGTGATGAGCCTTTCGGCGGGGTTCGGGTTGCGGGTGCTGGGGGGGTGCGCTGCGGCGGCGGTTTCGCCCAGCACCTGGTTGTTGAACTGCACGCTGTTCTTCGCGATGTTCCTGGCGTTTGGGAAGCGGCTGGGGGAGCGCCGGACGGTGGAGGACGCTTCGCAGGTGCGGGCGGTGCAGGGCAAATACACGGATGAGTTGCTGCGGATGACGACGGTGGTGACCGGGGTGGCCCTGCTGGTGACGTACGCGGGGTATGTGCAATCGCGGCACGAGGAGTTTCTGCGGCCGTTGCCGGGGCTGGCGGCGGGGTTTAACTTGCTGTGGCTGACGGTGCTGCCGGCGACGTACGGACTGTTACGGATCATCGTGCTGCTGGAGCAGGGGACGTATGACGACCCGACGGAAGTGGCGAGCAAGGACTTCCCCATCCAAGTGGCGGGAGCGGCGTTTGTGGCGCTGACGGTGGCGGCGTGGTGGTGGTGCCGGTAGGGAAGTGGACGCGTGGCCGGGTGGTTGGCGCGTTTTGTAGAGACCGGACGCGTCCGTCCGGGTTACGCCGTGGCGGCCCGGAGGGCGTCGAGCTGAGATCATCACGTCCGGCCGGTAGACGCACGTGGAACTCATCACGAGGTCCACGTCGGAGACCGTGATGAGCCCGGGGCAGCGCTCGGCGAATCGTTCGGCTTGATACGCACTGAGGTGGGCGATCCGATTGTGGCGGAACAACGGACTCAGGGAAATCACGACCACGCCGCGGATCAACTCGTACCGCTCAGGGTTTTCGCCCAACGCCAGATATTCGTCCACGGTCATTCAACTGCCGTTGAGGCCGAGGAAACCATCGAAGTCATCGGGCTGGCAGTGGGCGGCGCTCATGAACGATGCTACTTGAAGGGGTCGTGTGGAGGGTTGGGGCGTCATGCGGGCTTCCTACGCTCCCCACCTTCACGTTTCCGCATTCCCACTGAGATTTTCAGCAATGTCAACGCCCGAGACCGAACCCACCGCCGCACCCGCCCCCAAGTCGATGGACGCCATCATGGCGTTGTGCAAACGTCGCGGCTTCATCTACCAGGCCAGCGACATCTACGGCGGCATCAACGGCTTCTGGGATTACGGCCCGCTCGGCGCACAACTCAAAAAGAACCTGCGCGAAGCCTGGTGGCAGGACATGATCATGAACCCGGCTTGGGGCCGCAAAGGCCCCAACGGCGAGCGCGTGAAGTGCGTGCCGGTCGAGACGTGCATCATTCAGAATCCCAAGGTATGGGAGGCCAGCGGTCACCTGGCCGGCTTTGCGGACCCGATGCGGAAGTGCCCCGGCTGCGGGCACTTTGTGCGGGCGGATCAATATTGGGACACTATCGCGCAGTGGTCGGAATGGTTCACCTCGCTTCTCCAGGAGTTTGAACCCACGATGGTCGACACGAAGTATCCTCGAATCGATTCAGAACGCCTATTAAGGTGGGCGAAGGGAAAGGGCAAGCGTCAGGCACCGAACTTGGCGATCGTGAAGAACCCCGAGGTCACTCTGAGTTTTCTCGCGACACGGATCAACGGTCAGCCCGATGCGCCACCCGACCTGCAAGAGTTCATACGTTACATCGGCACGGAGCAGCTTCACGCCACCGGCTTGCAGGAGCCGTGTCCTCGCTGCGGTGCCCCTCTTGCAACTCCCGCGCCATTCAAGCTGATGTTCGAGTCGTACGCCGGCCTCACCCAGACCGAAGACAACAAAGTGTACCTCCGACCCGAGACTGCGCAGGGCATCTTTGTGCAATTCAAGAATGTAACGGATTCAACCCGGGTCAAGGTTCCTTTCGGCATTGGTAACACCGGCAAAAGTTTCCGCAACGAGATTACCCCCCGAAACCTTACCTTCCGCTCCCGCGAATTCGAGCAGGCCGAGCTCGAATTCTTCTGCCACCCCTCCGAATCCCAGGACTGGTACGCCTTTTGGCGCGACTTCCGCATGGAGTGGTGGAAATCCATCGGCTTGGCCGGCGACAATCTCATCCTCCGCGAGCACGCCAAAGACGAACTCTCGCACTATTCCGTCGGCACCAGCGACGTCGAATACCGCTTCCCCTTCACCGCGCCCGGCTTCGGCGAACTCGAGGGCATCGCCCACCGGGGCAACTACGACCTCACCCAGCACCAGAAGCATTCGGGCGTCAAACTCGAATACAACGACACCACCCGCGGCGAACTGCTGCCCAACGGCTCACGCCGTGGCGAGCGCTACCTCCCCCACTGCATCGAGCCCGCCGCTGGGCTTGACCGCGGCTGCCTCGCACTTATCTGCGAGGGGTACACCAAAGACGAAACCCGCCCCAGTCCCGAGTTCCTCAAACTCCACCCTCGCATCGCCCCCATCAAAGCCGCGGTCTTCCCTCTGATGGACAAGGACGGCCTGCCCGAGGTGGCGGAAAAACTCTACGACGAACTCTTCGCCAAGTTCGGCCGCCTGGGCTTCATCGAGACCGACGCCAAGCAGTCGATCGGCAAGCGCTACGCCCGCATGGACGAAGCCGGTTGCCCCTTCTGCTTCACCATCGATCAGGACACGCTCACGAACCAGACGGTGACGATGCGCGACCGCGATACGGGCACGCAGGAGCGCATGGCGATCGATCAAGTATCAACGTTCCTCGCGTCCAAGTTGGGCTAGGCCGCCGCTTCACACACCTTCCACACCCGGCGGCGGGTTCGCGCCGATAAACCGCGCCAACTCCTCCGCCTCCGCCCGCCGCGACACACACTCACTTCATGAGCGTGCTGCGGTTCTTCTGGTCGCGCTGCTTCAACACTTCCAACGCATTGGGCTTGTCCGTCGGGTCCGTCATCGTGAAGACCAGTGACGTCGTCCCGATCTGAATCGTGTCGCCATCCCGCAGCACCGCCTCACCGTCAATCTTCACTCCGCCCACAAACGTCCCGTTGCTGCTGCCCATGTCCGAAACCCGGTACGTCTTGTCCGAATCCTCAAACCGAAACTGGATGTGCTTGCGCGACACCTTCTCGTCGTTCACCTGCATGGGCAGGTTCTCGGCCCGACCCACCACAATCTTCCCCCGCCCCAAGGGGAGATACATGCCGTGGTCCTTGCCCGTCGAAACGATGATTGATGCCATGAACCGTGTACTCCCGAAACCACCCCAAAACCGCCAAGAACCCATCCAACTTCCGCCATTCTAGTGCAATTTCGCCGTCGACGTCTCCCGAGCAACCCCCGCCCCCAAGCCTCACGCCCACAACGCCCCACGAACGCCCCCCAACGCCGGGAAGCCGGGCACATCGCCCGGCCTTCCGCGGCTCTCACAAAGGGGTCGTCCTTCACCATCCATCACCGCTTCCGCCGAGCCGCCGTCACGACCCCCATCCCCAGCAACACCAAGGACCCCGGCGCGGGAACGTAATACTGCCCGAAATAACCCAGAAAATCACCTCCCGCCGGCATGTTCTCAAGGTCGTATGGAAGCGTCCCGCCCCCGCTCGAACCCCCCGAACCCGACGGATACACCGGCAACTTCGGCATCTCCACCCACCGGTTCACCGGCATGTTCGCGTTCCACGCCGTCCCGTGGTCATTCGCCAGAAAATACAACTGATCCATCGCCGTCAACCCCGCCAAACCCGTAAACACCCCCTGAAGGTTCACCTTCGTCGCCCCCTGCACCACCGTCCCCGCGGGCAACATCCCCGCGATCCCATCCAGAGCACCCGCCCCCACCAACACCGAAATGTTCGCCGCGGCATAGCCCTGCGCGATCAACTGGTTGTACTGCCGCACCAGTTGGTCCCGGTCCGGTGCCTCAGGCTGCCCGCTCCACAACACCGCATACTTGTTCGCCTGAGCCGGAGCCATGTGCTGAAGGTTCCGGGCCGCCGCATTCGTCTGCCGATACTGGGCGTTCTCGCGGGCACGCAACACCTCACCCGGCCCCTGATCCACACCAGGGTTGCTCCCAAAGGGGTCGTGCCGCCACCCGTTCTCCGCCGCGCTGATGGCCGTCGATGCGCCCGCGAACGAATCCACGTACGAATCCACCCAGTCATAGAAATGGTCGTTCACAGGTCGGGCCGCCGCCAGCAACGGCCGGCGACGGTTCGCGGCGAGCCCTTCCGGATACCACGCCGGCTCGTTCCATCGTGAAGCGCTCGTCGCCGTCAAACTCACCGCCCCACCACCCACCTCGGCCCCCAATGCGGCAAGGTTCTGCGTCATCCCGCCGCCATAGCACGTGCCGAACCCGAACGCCATCGTCGTTCCGCTGCGGGCGATCCCACGCACCATCAACGCAAGGTCCTCGTCCCACACAGGAACCCCGTTATTCGTCGCCAAGCCTACCTTCCAAGGCACCCCCATCAGCGTGCCCTTGTTGCGAGCCGGATCCGGAATCACCGTCTGCCCTTCCGCAGCAGCAACCGCACCCAACACGCTGGCCACCGTGGCGAATCGAAATGCACGGTTCAGCAGACGACGAGAAACGTTCAGGTTCATGATCGATGTCCTTTTTCTGAAGGAGCCAACCTGTTGCCCCAAGGTGCCGCGGCACTGCTCCATTGCAGCCCTCAAATCCACCCCGACGACGTTGGTTGCTCGCTCAAACAAGGGAACGCAGCCACGCCCGAATCACTCACGCTGAAATCTATGAGAGACCCGGCACGCGGCCGCCGCCGCTGCTCCCCATGTCGGAGACGCGGTAGGTCTTGTCGGAATCCTCATACCGGAACTGGATGTGCTTGCGCGACACCTTCTCGTCGTTCACCTGCATCGGAAGATTCTCCGCACGCCCGACGACGATCTTGCCCTTTCCGATGGGAAGGTACATGCCGTGATCTTTTCCCGTCGCGACGATGATTGACGCCATGAACCCAGTACTCCTCTAACGCCCGACCTGAATCCTCCGCCCGGACCCTCGAATTGGGTCCACCGACGGTTGCACAACGCCATTCTGGTGTTTTCCGCCGGGATTTGCCAGACTGATCTTGTGGATACTGGAACCCCCTGATTCCTCACGTTCCGCCGGCCCACCGAGCCGCCTGCCCAGGGGCGACACGTCGGGCCTGTGGTCGGTGTATCCATTTCTCACGGGGCAAGCAAGGTCTGTGCCCGTGACGGAGTCGTCACCTATCATCCCTGCCCGGGACCAAAGGCGTTTCCGGGCCAATACGGTGGCCATAGCTCAGTTGGTAGAGCACGAGGTTGTGATCCTTGGGGTCGCGGGT
>CAZJXA010000230.1:0-4022 GCA_964549785.1 uncultured Phycisphaeraceae bacterium
GGGTGGCGCGACCACGCCCATCGGCGACCTGTGGTTCGAGGTCGGCGAGGGGGCGGCACGGTTCTCCTTGGGGTTTGAGATCTGCGAGGACGCGTGGGTGGCGGAGCGCCCGGGGGCGGCGCTCTCCAGGCTGGGCGTTGACCTGATCCTGAACCCGAGCGCGAGCCACTTTGCCTTTGGGAAGCGGGCGGTGCGGGAGCAATTTGTGGTGGAGGGCAGCCGGGCGTTCGGCGTTACCTACATCTACAGCAACCTCCTGGGTAACGAGGCGGGCCGGGCCATCTATGACGGCGGGGTGATGATCGCTTCGGGCGGTCGATTGCTGGCCCAGGGGCCGCGGCTGACGTTCGACCGGTGGCTGGTGACCGCGGCGACGATCGACTTGGATGCGATGCGGACGGCGCAGTCGCGGATCGCGTCGTTCGGGCCGGATCTTTCGGATGCGCGGCCTCCGGTGCGGGTGGAACTGAACTGGGTCGAGCCGGCGAAGGCGGCCGCGCTGCTGAATCGGACGCCTTGGGAGACGTGTGCGCTGGTCAAGGAGGAGGAGTTCACCCGGGCGGTGGCGCTGGGGTTGTTCGACTACCTGCGCAAGAGCCGGTCGAGCGGATTTGTGGTGTCGCTTTCTGGCGGGGCCGATTCGAGCGCGGTGGTCGCCCTGGTGGCGCTGATGGCGCGATTGGCGGAATCGCAGCGGCCGGGCGCGCTGGCGGAGGCACTGCCCTGGATGGCGACCGCGAGGGGCGGGAAGGTCGGGCTTTCGGACCTATTGACCACGGTGTATCAGGCGACCAAGAACAGTTCGTCCGAGACGCGGGTGCGGGCGGCGGCCCTGGCGGCGGCGGTTGGATGCGGGCACCATGAGTTTGAGATTGACGGGCTGGTGGAGCGGTACACGAACATGGTTGAAGGAGCGGTGGGGCGGGCGTTGTCGTGGGAGAAAGACGACCTGGCGCTACAGAACATTCAGGCCCGCGTGCGGGCTCCTGGGGTATGGATGCTCGCCAACATCAAGAACGCCCTGCTGCTTTCGACGTCGAACCGCTCGGAGGCAGCGGTCGGCTACGCGACGATGGACGGCGACACATGCGGCGGTCTGTCGCCGATCGCGGGGATCGACAAGGCGTTCTTGCTGCAGTGGCTGGCGTGGATGGGGCGTGAGGGGCCGGCGGGGGTTGGGCCGGTCGCTGAGCTCGCGATGATCCCGAAGCCCAGCCCGGAGTTGCGGCCGCCGGCGGCGGGGCAGACTTCGGAGGGCGATTTGATGCCGTACGAAGTGCTGGAGGCGATCGAGGACCTTGCGATCACGGGGAAATTGGCGCCTGCGGAGGTGGTGCGGTCGCTGGTGGCAGCGGGCTCGCCATTTGAGCGGGGAGTACTCGTGGGCTTTGTGGTGAAGTTCTTCCGGTTGTGGTGCCGGAATCAGTGGAAGCGGGAGCGGTATGCACCGAGTTTTCATCTGGACGATCACAACCTGGACCCCAAGACGTGGTGCCGGTTCCCGATTTTGTCGGGCGGGTTTGAGCGGGAGTTAGCGGAGTTGGAGAGCGAGAACAACATCAACCTTGGCACCGTTGAGCAGGGCGTTCGGGCAAAGTCCACCGGGTGAACACAGAGACATAGAAGCACAGAGAGAGGCGAACCGGTGAGTTCAAGGCCAAGAGAAACTGAGGCAGGGATGCGGCAACAACCTCGGCTTCAGGGAGGCCGGGCGAGCAGCGAACCAGCTTCGTCTCCCCGAGGCACCCTCCGGACTTCTGGACCGCGTCGCGCGACCGCGCGACCACCCGACCACTTGAGCACTTCCCCCGTGCCCATGCTGGTGGCCGTGGACTGCGTGATCTTCGGCTTCGATGCGGGCGGACTTCAGGTGCTGCTGATTCGGCGGGGAGTGGCGCCCATGAAGGGGATGTGGGCGTTGCCGGGTGGGTTTGTGTTGCCGCGGGAATCGGTGGACGAGGGCGCGCGGCGGGAACTGCTGGAAGAGACGGGTGTGGACCGCGTGTTCATGGAGCAAGTAGGGACGTTCGGCGATGTTGAGCGCGACCCGCGAGGTCGGGTGGTGAGCGTGGCGTACGCCGCCTTGGTGCGGCTCGAGGATCACGCGGTGCGGGGGGCGACCGATGCCGCGCACGCGGCCTGGTTCGACGTGGAAGACCCGCCGATGCTCGCCTTCGATCACGCGGCGATCCTTGCAGCAGCGCGGGAGCACCTCGCGATGAAAGCGCGGCGGCGGCCGATCGGGTTTGATCTCTTGCCGTTACGGTTCACGCTTTCACAGTTGCAGGGGGTCTATGAGTGCGTCCATGGTCGGGAGATCGACAAGCGCAACTTTCGGAAGAAGGTGCTCGCGTTGGGTGTGCTGGAAGAACTTGAAGCGTGGCAGGAGGACGTCCCGCATCGGGCAGCGCGGCTTTACCGCTTTGACCGCCCGGCGTATGACCGGCTGGCGAAGTCGGGAGTGAACTTTGAGGTTTGACGGTGAAATGACGGGGAGACGGAGTTACAGAGGGGCCCAACATGAACGGTGGCATGGCCTTGGTGCTGGTCGATATCCAGAACGATTTTCTGCCCGGCGGGGCTCTCGCGGTGCCCAAGGGCGATGAGGTTGTGGCCACGGCCAATCGGCTGATCAAGCATTTCCCGTTTGTCGTCGCGACGCAGGACTGGCACCCGCCGTCGCACGGGTCGTTTGCATCGAGCCATCCCGGCCGGGCGCCCTTTGAGTCGGGGACGTTGGCGGGGTTGCCGCAGGTGTTGTGGCCCGACCACTGCGTTGAGAACAGCCGCGGCGCCGAGCTCGCGGAGGGGCTGGACACGGGCGGTGTTCACGAGATCGTGCGCAAAGGGACCGACCCGCAGATCGACAGTTACAGCGGGTTCTTTGACAACGGCCACCGCAAGGAGACGGGGCTTCTTGGCGTCTTGAAGGGCCGGGGTGTAACGCACGTCGTGCTCATGGGCCTGGCGACCGACTACTGCGTCAAGGCCACCGCTCTGGATGCGCGGTCCTTGGGGTTGGAGGTGTCGCTGGTCGTGGATGGCTGCCGGGGAGTGGACCTTGCGCCGGGCGACAGCGCGCAGGCCGTGTTGCTCATGGCCGCGGCGGGCGTTCGGCTTGTGAGTAGCGCCGACCTGGCGGACGGAGCTCCGGTGCGCGAGATTCACGCGGGTCGGTTTGTCCGCCTGTTGGCAAAAGGAACGTGGGAGTATGCCAGCCGGACAAAGACCAGTGGGGTGGTGGGGATTTTGCCTATCACGAATGATGGGCACGTGGTGCTGATCGAGCAGTTCCGGGTTCCCGTTGGCAGGCGGGTCGTGGAGATTCCGGCAGGGTTGGCGGGCGATGGCGGCGAGGCGGAATCGCTCGAGATCGCGGCGGCGCGCGAGCTGCTCGAGGAAACGGGCTACTCGTCGGACGTTCTTGAACGCCTGGGAGAGTTTCCTTCCTCGGCGGGGCTGACGGACGAGATCATCACGCTGTTTGTGGGGAGCAACGCCCGCAGGGTGGCGGAGCCGGTGAGCGACGGACACGAGGAGATTACGGTGCACGTCGTCGCTGGCGCGGAGGTTGACCGTTTTCTGGCGTCGCGGGTCGCGGCGGGGTGCTTGGTGGATGCCAAGATCGCCGCGTGCCTGTGGATGAAAGCGGCAGATGCCGGGCGCAGCGATTGAGGCGGGGGGGGGCTCAATACCGCAAGTTCCCCGTCAGATTTCCGGTTTCGAATCACCATCGGCACCATTCAACGTGGCTTGTCCCGTAAAGTTTGGGGGAACGTTTCGTTAAGCGCTGGAAGGCGGGTGGAGAGGGCGAACCGCCCGTGGCGGCGGATTTTTTGGCGGTCGCCAGCCATCGTTTCCGCGGACTTGGGGAATGGGGATGCGTTCCTTCCGGAAGCATTCTCGCATGGAGCCCTCCCGATGCCCTTCCGAACGCTCAACCTTTGCGCCCGGCCCTTCACCCGGCCCTTCACCCGGCCCTTCACCCGGGCCTTCACCCGGGCCTGCTTCTGGGTCGCTGC
>CAZJXA010000230.1:4122-5228 GCA_964549785.1 uncultured Phycisphaeraceae bacterium
CCTTCACCCGGCCCTTCACCCGGGCCTTCACCCGGGCCTGCTTCTGGGTCGCTGCCGCGTCGCTCGGTTTCGCCGCGCCCGCAGTCGCTCAAAGCATCCCCGGTCCGTTCCAACTCTGGGACCGCGGGGTGGGCCAGGAGACAACGGTGCGTTCGGCGGGCCCGAGCCGGATCGAGCACGCCGCTAATTCCACCACGCTTCGCGTGGATATGAACAACAACAACTCGTTCACCGACCCGGTGGACCTCACGTTCACGCTCCCCACCTCCGTTCGCAACGGCACCAATTACATCCTCTCGCCCACCAGGCGGTTCCTGTATGTGAGCGGCGGAACGGCATTAACGGGCTGCGGCGGCGGGCTGACGGTGCGGTTCCTCGCTTTGCCTGCGGCGGGAGGGACAGCGATTGTCCGACACGCGGATTGCCTGCCGTGTGGGATCCCATTCAATGGGGGTTCACCTGAGTTCTATGACTCGGGGCTGCAGGACCATCCGCCCCTTGCGTTCAACGTCAGCCCGCAGGCGATCGCGTACATCAAGACGAGCACCAGCGGGTGCCAGACGACGTTCGATTCTGAAGCGCGGTTTTACGACCTCAACAGCAGCGCCCGGGCGGTGGTGCCGATGGACTATCAGGAGAACGGCGTCACTATCGCCCAGTCCGGCAACTACGCGCTGATCAAGCACGACACCTCGACGACTGCCGATTACCGGTTGGTCGATCTATGCCCCGCTACGTTCGGAGATTACCTGGACCCGGTGCAGGCCCAGAACCTGACGGGGATCGTCACGGCGAACCTCTCGGGTGTGAGCGGCGGCTTGGTGACGGTCAACATCGTGGATGACGGCGCGACCATCTACAGCGATACGGAGACGGATTGTTTGACGAGCAACCCGGCCACGGGTTCGTGCTGCATCGGCGACAACTGTTCGATCACCACTCAGGCCAACTGCTCGGGCGTGTGGGCCGCGGGCGCTTCGTGCTCGCCCAACCCCTGCGGATTCCCCACCGGGTCGTGCTGTGTGGCCAGCGGCGGGTGCAGCGTCACCACGCAGGCCAACTGCTCCGGCACTTGGTCGCAAGGGGCATCCTGCTCGCCCAACCCC
>CAZJXA010000231.1:0-5224 GCA_964549785.1 uncultured Phycisphaeraceae bacterium
GTACCGAGTTGCCGCGAGGATGCAAGGGAGTTTTGGCGCGAATGTGGTTTAAGTGGTTGGTGGAGAATGTGTTGGGGCGTGAAAAAGGCGGATGGCGGCACCACAGAGGCGCAGAGAGCCAGAGGAGGGCAGAGGAAGGTGTCGGAAGTGAACTTCATTCCCAAGTTGGTTAGGATGGCGGTCTGCGGGCGCTGCGATTGTGTCGGCCGCGTGGAGGACTTGTGATGCCCGTCTTGTTCAATAACCGCCGCGGCCGCCCGCACGAAACGATCTTTGGCGAGGGTGCGTTTTTTGATCTATACGCACATGGTCGGCAAGCGAAACTGGCGGTGGGATTGAAGCGCGGGGTGGAGTGTGCGGTCGCCGGAGTTGAGCCTGACGGATCGATTCGGTTCAATTGGTACCGGTTTGCGCGGGAAGAACTGCGCGAGGATGAAGGTGAGAAGGTGCGGGTGTTCTTCGGAGAGTTTGTGCGGGACGAGGTGATGAGCAAGGCTGAGGCGGCGAAGAGTGTGAAGTTTGAGAGCATGTTCAACACGTTGGGGCATTTCAAGCGGGTGTCGGCGGTGGAGAGTGGTGAAGCCTGACGGGTGAGAGTGGAGCGTTGGGTTGCCGACGCTGCCGCGCTGTCGTTTCTAGCGCTAACCAGCCGAGCGCCCGCCACATGGGGCGTCCGCACCGGGTTGAGGGTACAGCATCGAGGGAAGACGGCGGTCTACATGCTGCGGCGAGTCAACACCGGCGGCGGGAAGGGGCGTGGCGGAGATTTGCATTGCGACGGCGGCGGCGTAAACCGAGGAGGCGGTCGTGGCTTATCAGAGCGAGATGCGGGCTGCCATAATCTCCTTTAGATTGGCGAGCTTACCGTCTTCGTCCCGCCACGAGTCATCTGCGATGTTGTAGGACAGGACCAAGAGCCGTGAACGGTTCGCCTTCAGCGCATCCGTCACAATCGCCACGCGGTAGTTGTCCCGTCTCTCGCGCATTGAGCGGTATTCGTTCGGAGTAACCTCGACGACGGCGTTCGCACCTGAACAACCCTTGACCTCGACCAAGAGCGTCACGGCGCCTCGGGTGACGTCGATGTCCCAGCCGACGTTATCTTTTTCGACAGAACGGCAGTCGAAGCCCTTGGATTCGTAATGGGCGACTACCCGCGCCACCGCAGCCGCTTCAACCTTGGCCCGCAAAGCAGGATCGCTCTGTCGAGGTGAACCATGCTTTGCAGCCCCGCTGGTGACTGTCGCGGTCTTAGGGGCCTTGATGTACGCCGTGAGCCTTTTAAGGAACTCGCCAGCTCCCGGTTCGTCCAAAAATCGCACATTTGCCTGCCCCATTCCCCAGACGCCCTTTTTCGCTCGCGGGACTGGAAACACGCGGTCATCCGGACTCAGGAGCACGCAATCGCGTTCGTTGGCTTCCGCGAAATACCTCCAGTCTTCGCGCGGTGCCCCCGCCGCCAATCCCTGTGTGTCGCGCCACACACGAGCGTTGTGATACCAACCCGCGACGACACGACCACCCCCTGGCCGGGTCGCTGTGAAAACGACGGTGACATTGTCGACGTAGTCAGCGTCTTTCGTCGCCCCGAGCCTTGCGATGCCGAGAGTTCCGCCCCGGCCTGATCGGACGTATCCATAGCACTTTTTCTTGTTCGGCAAAAAGTTCCATACCTCGTCCCAACCTTCATTCTCGTGATCGCGCGGGCCACCGTTGACGATCTGGTCGTCTGCATCTTCTCCGCGATAGCGTTTCATCCATCCGATGTTGAACAACACGAGGTTCGGCATGGCCGCAGCGTACCACAACGGGGGGGAAGCGTCAACGCCCGCGGCGAGAAGGGGCTGGGGACCGAGGTTACGACGGTGGCGGTGGCAACGTAGGCGGCGTAGGAAGCGTCTTATCCCGGGCGGGGCCGCGTCGTGTTCGTTGGGCGGACGGGCACCGGCAGATGGAGCGCATCGATCTTGGTTTTGACCTGTGTGTAGATGCTGGCCGCGAGCGGCTCCGCCGTTTCCAGGGAGACGAGCAGTGCGTAGGGGACGGGAACGTCGAGTTTTAACCCGCGTTCGGGTCGGCAGTTGACCTGCACCGGCATCGTGTCTCCGTCGGTGATAGGCACGGCGTTGGTGCCTTCGAGCACTTCGTGCTGCACAGTGCCACGGGTCACGGCGTCGTGGTCAGCGTCGGCGCGCTTCACGCGGAGGTGCGTGGAGGGTGGGTCAAACCACAAATCTGCAACGCGATAGCTCCGGTGCCTCGGATTAATCGGGGTGAACCACGCGAGCGTGATAGTGAGACGGCGCTTTACAGTCTGCGCGCTGAGGGCGTGTGGAAGCGGCACGTTGTACACGTGTCCTTCTTCCGCTCTCAACTCTCCGCAGCCGAGCACGATCACCCGTTGATCGGTGCAGACGGTTCCGCGATCAAAGTCGGCGGGGCCGTATCCGAGAAACTGAGCGCAGGCACGCTTGATCCTCCACCAACGCTCCAATCCGTTATCGGGGCCGTTGAACACCTGGTCAAAGAGCGCGTAGCGATCGCCCCACGATGCGCCGTGCACGAGCATGGCTTTGAGGATCACGGCCATGCGGGCATCTGTCAACGCGGCCCCTCCCGGCTCGGCCTGTAACTCTCTCAATCGCTCGATCATCTGCGCTGCGCGGCGGGTGGTGAGCGCTGCGGCATTGCTGGAGCCGCACAGCCGGATCGCCTTCGAGTTTGAGTTTCCTGATGGGTCGCACGCTGCCACGCGTTGGCCCGGTTGCGCGGCAGCACCGGAGACCTTCAGCGTTGTGGATGTTGCGCCAGTCGTGAGCAAGGGCTTTTCCAAGTGAAGCCGTCCGCCGGGAACCAGAATCTCCGGCTTGACCGAACGGCGGAAACCGCTTGCCACAGGCATCGGGGGGCTGGGCAACGCGGCGCCACGCAGCGGATCGACCAACATTCCCACGTTGTCGATGGGTCCGGCCTGCGCATGCAAGGCACCGACGGTGAGCGCGTTGACGGACTCGGCGGGAGCGAGTAGCCGCCGCTGCACACGCTGCTGGGCCATGCTGCGCAGCGTGTGCGAGCGCAGATCGTCGTCGGACATTCCGGCGATCGACGCGGGCGGGGCGGGGATCGTGATCTCGGAGCCGGGGTTTCCCGCCGACACAATGAAGAGCACGTTGTACTTGAACGCCAGCCAATCGAGCAAGCGAGCGAGCGGCGAAAGGTGCCGGTCAAAAGGCTGGAGTGGATCTCCAATGCTGAAGTTAATCGCTTTGACCCCGGGTGCCTGTGGTGGCGTGGCTCCGTCGCCTTCGAACATCCGTCGGACCGCACGATGGATCAAGTCTACCGCGAGTTCATTCACCGGAAATGTCTCTGTTCGTCTACCGCGTTCGTCCGGCCGCCCTGGAGCCATCACGGGGCGCACATAGACCTTGCTTCCAATCGCGGGTTCGTTGCCGTCGTACTCGGCGTGCGTGATGAGCGAAGCCATCGCGGTGCCGTGGCGGTGTTCACCGGCGTTGTAGGCTGCCGCGAGATTGTCGGGGTCATCCACAACCAAGCGGCCTTGCAGCGCGGCGTGGTTGGTGAGCGGCAGGCCGTCGAGGATTGCCACCACGGGATCGCCGGTAGGAAGCGGGCGGTTTGGCGGCGTGACGACCGCTCCATCTTCGATCGGAGTGATGGATGCTTGCCCGATCGGAGCGAAGTACTTGACATCAGTAAGCCCCAGAAGTTGCGTGTCATTGCCTGCGTTGATCGCGTCCACGGTCGCGCGGACGACGGCGGCGGGGAGTTCGATGAGCACGCCGTGATAGTCGATGTCGCGGAGCGCGGCCTGCTTGACACACTGCCCGCCCGCGCCAGTCACGATCGCTTGAAGCCGCGCGAACGCCGCATCGCGTTTCGCGGCGTCGGCACGGCACCACAACTCGGTCTCGAAGCGTACTCGTGTGCGTCCAGAGTCGAGTTGTAGAGTCCACCAAGGAATGACACCCCGGTCTTGAACTCGGTCCTTCGGTCCCCATGCTCTCACGTCGTTCAGGTACTTGAATGCCTCGGCGAGTTTGCCATTCGGGCGAGGGAGTTTGTCATCGCCCGCACTCAACCAGAGGTTCCACAAGCGCAGGACTTCGGCGTACGCCGTGCGATTACTTGCAAGGACGAACAGCCGTGCCTTCTGGAGCGACGGGTCCGCGCCGTCGGCGAGGAAGCCGGGGTCCGCCGCCGCCACCTCGGCATCGAAATCGCCCAGCCATTCCATGCCCGCGATCCTCTTGACGACGTTCTGAAAGTCGGCAACCGACCCGATGGTCTCCAGCACGATGACCTGCTCAGGATCAACGCCGTTCGGAGTGGCTTGCACCGTCCCAAAGTCAGCATCCAACGCTTGAAAGCGGGCTGCGAGGCGCTGGCCCTGCGCGGCTTTGCTGGGCCGACTTACGACAGGCGGCACAAAAGGAGGAAGTTTGGCCTTGTCGACCTCAGCGGCGCGCGGGAAGATCAAGATTGGCTTGTCGGTCATGGGGCAATTCCGTTTACCTGCGGCGCTTTGGTGACGCCGGGCTTACGCGTTGCTTCCATGCGGCGAGCCGTTCACGCACGATCTTGGCGAAGTCCGGCTCGGGGCTTTCGAGGACCGCCCGGCGGGCGATGTCGCGGAACAAGTCCTCGATCTCTGAATAGGTGGCGCCGCTGAGTTGGCGGGAAAGCGTCGCCGTCTTATAGCCCGAGGCGAGTTGGAAGTTGGCGAAGAGTCGCCCAAGAAACTCGGCGGCCTCGCTCGGCTTTGGCGGGGGCAAACTAAGCCGAATCTCAAAGCGTCGCCAGACAGCGCGGTCAAGCAGTTCGGCGTGGTTGGTCGCCGTGACGATCACGACATGGGCAGGAAGTTGATCCATCTGGAGCAGAAGCGTGCTGACGACGCGCTTGATTTCGCCGGTCTCGTGAATATCGCCGCGTTCTTTGCCGACGGTGTCGAATTCATCGAGGAAGAGGACGCACGCACGCTGCCGTGCATAATCGAAGACTTTGCGGAGGCGCGAGGCCGTCTCGCCGAGATAGCTGCCAATCAAGCCTTCGTAGCGGACGACCAGCAACGGGACCATGAGGTCGTGCGCGAGACCGTGGGCGACGCTTGTCTTTCCGTTGCCCGGTGGCCCGACCAATAGAAGACGGTGGCGAGGGGCCATGCCATAGGAGCGGAGTAGGTCGGCCCGCTGGTGCTCTT
>CAZJXA010000232.1:0-5223 GCA_964549785.1 uncultured Phycisphaeraceae bacterium
GTCTTGCGCCCGGTTGGCGGTGACCAGGAGCGGCACTTCGCCGTCGAGCACACGCACAAGCAGCTCGAGTCGCAAATCGCGGGCGGGCGGGGTGGGCGGCGGAAGCGAGGGCGAAACGGGAAGCGACGGCGACGCCGGAGGAGAGCCATCCGGAGTGCCGGGAAGGTCCGGAGCGTTGGCGGGGGCTGAGGCAGGGGACGCGACCGGGGCGGTCGGGGCCGGAGCCGGGGATGCAAGGCCGCGCCGGTATTCCTGGGCTTTGATGAGTTGATCCCGGAGCATGGCCACCATTTTGGCGCGTGTGCCGGGCGAAGTTCCACCCTTTTGGGCCCAAGGGCCGAGCGTAGCGGCAATGGCGGTGACGTCTTTTAATACGCTTTTCTCGACGGATTCGCCGGTCGTTTTGATCGCCGCGAGCTGGCCGGAAATAAGTTCGCCCGGTGCGTGTCCGGTGTTGACCGTAGTGACACCGAGGCTGCGCACCCATGCGACCAAGTCGTCGCGCGGGTTAAACGCATCGATGGCCCGAAGTTCCGGCTGGATGGGGCTGGAGCGCTCGAGTTGGTCGGAGTCGGCGGGAGAATTGAAGAGGCCCGAAACTCCGACCGTGCCGCGGCAGTCGATGAGGCCGGGCACGGCCACTTTGGCTTCGAGGATCGTGTGGCCGTCGGGGATCGGGGTGGAAGGGCCACCGACGGCGGTGATGGTGCCGTCCGCTGCGATGATGATGATCCCGGGTTTGAGCGCCGGGCCGGCCATGGTGTACATGGTTTCTGCACGGATGGCGATTTGCGCTGAGGCGCAGCAGGTGGAGGCGGCGAAGAAAAACAGGAGCAGCGTGCGCATGGATCGATGGTACGAGCCCCGGGGAAAGGGGGCCGACGCAGCGCAAGACGACACCGCAGCTCACAAGCAGGGAAGAATGGCCCCTTCGCGGCTATCTCGCGGCGGGTACGGTCGGCACCGGCGGCGCTGCCGTCCAAGTATCCTCCGATTCCTCAATCGCTGTTTCGCGCTTGATCCCGTCTCTGAGACGGACACCCAAGTGCATGGCGATCGGTCGGAAAGTCCCATCGCTGGGCGTGTTGAGAAGTCGTTCATCGGTCGGAGACCTATAGACGAAGGAGCTGGACCCGCCACCGTCGAGGTTCAGGGCGTCGTCGGCCCCGGAGGCGATCAGGATATCGGCGAGTTCGGGCAACGTGAGTCCGACGCTGCGCCCCGGCTGGTCCCCATCGGCGACGACGATGAGCAGAATGCGGCCGTTGCGGGTGACGCCCACGCCGGTGCGCGGGTGCCGGGTGAGGGGATCGATTCGGGCCGAGTGGGCGGTGTTAATGCCATTCTCAACCAGAAGACCGGTACTGTCGGTGGACGCCGCGGAAGCGCCGATCCCGGCCACGGCGTCCCACGCTCCGACGAGGTCGTCAAACCCGAAGCGGCCGACTCTGGCCGTCCCGCTTCGCGCGAAGATGATCGCGGGATCGGGACGGCCCTTGAACTCGCGGACGGGGGAGACGACAAACCCCTCGCTGATGGCGAGGCCGAGAACGTCGGCGAAAAGCCGGGGAGCGATCTCGTGAGGGGGCGGACCCGCCGACGGCAGGGGCGGCCCACCGTCCGAACTGGCGGCGGCCCGCGAAGCGTTGGCGGCGAGCGTTGTTGGGCTTATCACCCTCGTGAACATATTCGCGTTGATGGCGAGAGCGGCATCCGATTCCGTTGCCCAGTCCGGCACCGTGCGGAGGATCGCCTCGGGGTCCAGATCTGTTTTCTTGATCGGCTCGGTCACGAGAATCTCAATCTGCGGATCGGTGAGTTCGACCCTGGCGATGTAGAGCACCACGGGGCCGTCGGGCGTGATGTGGACGCGTGAAGCCACTTCGAGCGGCTCGGTTGCCGGCGCGTTGAAAACCGCTCCCCACGAACAGAACGAGAGAACGCCGAGCCGCGCGAGGCGGCCCATTCCGGGCGTCGGGACCATATTCAGGGGCTGCGATGGCAATTCGGGTCTATCTCTCGTGAGGGAAGTCGATGGGCAAGCGTCTGAGTCTATGACTTCGCAGCTGCCTAAAGGACCCGAGGGCACCTGCGGTTCTGTCAGACGAGTTGACATCCGCCCTTTACTTGGCTCTGCCGTTCCGCTTCCAAGATTCGTGTGACGTCCAACGCATCGTCGAGCGTCGCGCGGAGGGTGAAGGGTTCGCCTCTCCTCATTGCCGAAACGGCGGCCAGCATGTGGGCGGCCTCGCCTTCATAGCCACTGACGCCGGGGAGGTCAATCGTTTCGGCGTGATTGGCGCGGTACACCCGGAGCGGTGAGGTTGGGTCGGCGAGGTCGAAGACCGCCGTTGCACCCTCGAAAAGCGCGGTGTAACGCATCGTGAAGGGGAAGCCGGGGGCGTGGTTCCACCCGCCCTGAGCGATAACGTGCGCCGGAGCGTTCTCGCCCGGGTATCGGTACGCGGTCGTGCAGTGATCGAGCGTACCGACGCACGTCACTTTCGCGGGAACCCCGAAGCACCAGAGCGCAAAGTCGGCGTCGTGGATATGAAGATCGACGAGCGCGCCACCGGTGCGGGCGGGGTCCGAATAGAACTCCTTGGACCAGTTCGGGCCGCTGCCGAGTCTCTGGAAGGTGACCCCGATAAACCGGCCCCACTCTCCTCGACCGCCGCGAGCCTCGTCGACGCGGTCCTTCAACCAAGGCCACCCGGGCCAGAAACGCATGCACATGGCGGGCATGACGACGACGCCGGGGTTAGCCCGCGCGGCCGAGACCAGTCGCTTGACCTCCGAGGACCGCGTCGCGACCGGTTTCTCGATGAGGACGTGGATTCCCGCGCCCACGGCGGCGACGCCGAGTTCGATGTGGGTGTCGGTGGGCGTGCAGATGCTGACGACGTCGACCGTGCCGCTCGCGATGAGCGCGGCGGCATCCGAGAATCGCTCGGCACCGTGAATCGAGCGGACGAGCGCGGCGGCATCGGCTGTGGCGGTGGCGAGATTACCCGTGGATGCGGCCATGGCCCGCTCGATGTGCGGATCCGCGACCGCCGCGATGCGGGCCTCGGCGCCGGCCGCCATCGCGGAGCGATAGGCCGCGAGATGAGTACGGCCCATGAAGCCCAAGCCGATGATGCCGATTCTGATTTCGCCGATTGGCACGGTGTGGAGTTCCTACAGGGATGAATCGGGGCGAAACGTTTGGATGAACGCGGCGGCATGGGCGACGTCCGCGATACGGGATTCACCGGCCTCGCGTTCGATGACGAGCGGTATGTCGCGGTCGGCGGAGGCTAGGTTCGCGAAGAAGCGTGGCCAATCGACGGCTCCGTCACCCACCCGAACTTCGCTGCCCCAGGTTCCCGGCGTTGCTGATGGCAACGCGTCCTTGATGTGCACTTGCAGGACGTGCGGGAGGAGTTTCTGGAGTGCGACGACCGGGTCGCCCATGCCATACAGAATCATGTTGGCTGGGTCGAAGTTAACGCCGATGTGGGCGACGGGTCGGAGGGATTGGTTGACGTCGTGCAGGGCGGCGAGCAGGGTGTCGGCGTCTTCCTGCCCGGTTTCAAGGGCCAGGGTGATGTTGTGGATGGCGAAGACATCTGCAACCTGTCGGAGGCGGTCAATCATGCGGTCCCGAGCCGGATCGGAGCTGTCGTGGGGCAGAAAGCCGGCGTGCAAGGTGACCAACGGAAGCCCGAATCGGGTGGCGACGGCGGCGCATGCCTCGGCGTTTCGGAGGTTGGCTTCCCAATGGGCATCGGGCCTCAGCCCCCCCGTGGCCTTGATGCTTTCGAGCGTGCTGTAGTCTTCGGCACAGGTGGACATCATGCCGGACCCGATGCGGATGCCGTGGGAAAGAAGAAGTTCGGAAGTTTCGTCGGCACTCCACACCCCGGAGCGGATGGGATCCAGGGCCAGTTGGACGCTGGACAGACCGCAGGCATGGACGTAGTCCGCCAAGTCGGCGGGCGAAGTTGGGCGGAGGGACCAAGAGCAGACGGAGGGGGAAGGCATGTTTCGTCATCCCCTCAGAGGTCAAGAAACTCGACACCGATTCGGGCGCTGCTTTGTCTTGAGTGGGTCGTCGAGGGTCTCCAGTAGGAGTCGCACGCGGATCGCGAGTTCGAGTTGCGCGATCAACGGCGATTGTAGAGCGATCGTCGAGATTCCGCAGGGGGTGATAAGGGTTGAGAGTCTGCACCACCGAACCGCGGCCATTGCGGATGCACTCCTGCGTTTTCGCAAGCACGGAACGGATTGGAGCCTTTGTCGCCAAGGTCTCGTGAAACCAGCGCGGCCGCGGCGGAAAGGGGGTAAAGACCTTATCTCAAAACGCCTTTTTGAGGGTGTTACACGTTCAACATCGGTTGCATGAATGGCCGGTCGCGGGTAAGGTGTTGACCGAAGGCTTGCTCGAGAGAGCAACGCCTCAGGAGACACCATCATGCGCGCTTCTCGTATTGCTGCCTTTGCGTTGGCAGCCGTTCTCGCGTCGGCGAACCCCGCGACGTTCGCGGGCGCCCCGATCGGCAATTCGTTCACCTTCGCCGCGTACCTCCGGGTTTCCGGCGTAAATCGTAACGGACCCGCGGACTTCCAATTCCGGCTCTATGACTCGCTCACCGGCGGGGTGCAGGTCGGTCCGACGCTGCAAGCATCCAATGTGAACCTTGTGGAAGGATTCTTTTCGGTAAGTCTGGACTTCGGGACCGGCGTCTTCGCGGGGGCTCAGCGGTTCTTGCAGGTTTCGGTGCGGGACACTAACTCCGGCCCGTTTACCACGCTGAATCCACGGCAGTTTCTCTCGGCCGTGCCCTACGCCTTGTATGCGATGAACAGCCCGCCCGGAACCCAAGGCCCCATCGGGCCCGCCGGGCCGACGGGACCCACGGGTGCGGGCGGGGCAGCGGGGCCGATTGGTCCGCAAGGGCAACCGGGCGCGGTCGGCGCTACTGGCCCGCAAGGTGTGGTGGGTGCCGCCGGTGCCCAAGGTCCACAAGGTGATACGGGTGCAACAGGTGCAGCCGGTGCCCAGGGACCGCAGGGTGATGCAGGAGCAACCGGAGCAAGCGGCCCGCAGGGTCCGCAAGGTTTAATGGGGATACCGGGGTCGCAAGGCGACACCGGCGCAGCTGGCCCCGTGGGTCCGCAAGGGGCGCAGGGTGACACCGGGCTCACGGGCGCGACCGGCGCACAAGGGCTGCAGGGCGA
>CAZJXA010000233.1:0-5144 GCA_964549785.1 uncultured Phycisphaeraceae bacterium
GTTTCCGTTTCTGGCGCGTTCGCTCGTGACCATCAACCCCGCCGACGTCATCGCCTTCTCGCCCAACGGCTGGATCAACGATGGTGGAACCGAGACCGTCGGCAACAACGTCGACTCCCACCTCGATCTCGATGCCAACAACGCCGCCGACCTGCCCCGTCCCAACGGCGGCCCGGCCCGGGTCTTCGATTTCCCGCTCGATCCCACCCAGGCCCCCAGCACCTTCCGCAACGCGGCAGTCGTGCAGTTCTTCTACTACGCCAACGTCTTCCACGACCGGCTCTACGCGCTGGGCTTCGACGAAGCGGCCGGCAACTTCCAGACGATCAACTTCAGCGGGTTCGGGAGCGGCGGCGACGCCGTGCAGGCCGACTGCCAGGATGGATCGGGCACCAACAACGCCAACTTCGGGACCACCGGCGCCGACGGCTCGAGCGCACGCTGCCAGATGTACGTCTTCACCGGCTCCACGCCCGATCGCGACGGCACGCTCGACGGCGACATCGTCTACCACGAACTCGGGCACGGTCTTTCCATCCGCTGCCACGGGCCCGACACGCTCAGCGGCACCCAGCCTCAAGGCCAAGGCGAGGGTTGGAGCGATTTCTTCGGAATCACGCTGAACGCCGAGCCCACCGACGATTTCAACGCCGTATTCGGCATGGGCGGATACGCCACCCTGGGCCTCTGGGAGGGCGGTCTCTACGACGACAACTACTATTTCGGTATCCGCCGGTTCCCCTACAGCACCGATCTCCTGAAGAACCCGCACACACTCGCCGACATCGCGACCGCGACCGCGGCATTCCCGCCGGGCGTGCCGCGGAATACCAACATCGGCGGCGCCGCCACCCAGGTTCATAATGTCGGGGAGGTGTGGTGCACGACGCTCATCGAGGCCCGGGCCGCGCTCAGCATCGACCACGGCTTTGCCGCCAACCAGTTGATCATGGAACTGGTCGTGGACGGCATGAAGAACGCCCCCTCCGATCCCACGTTCCTCCAGTCCCGCGACGCCATCCTGCAGTCCGACCTCGTCAACAACGGCGGCGCCAATCAATCCCGCCTGTGGCAAGCCTTCGCCAAACGCGGCATGGGCTTCTCCGCCTTCGTGCCCGCCTCCGCAGGCACCGTCGGCACCATCGAGGCCTTCGACACGCCCGAATTTACGACGTGGCTCTTCCCGGACGGCACCCCCACGGAACTCCCACCCGGCCAGACCGTCTCGTTCGGTTCGGCGGTCACGGGCACGAACCTGACGATCGTCCCGAACAGCGGTCAACTCCACTACTCGATCGACGGCGGAGCATTCACCGTCGTGCCGCTCGTCGAGACCGGTCCGGGTACGTACTCGGTTTCGATCCCCGGAGCCGACTGTTTCGAGACGGTCTCGTACTTTGTCAGCGTTGACACCAACGTAGGTCGAAAGACTTTCCCGGCCGACGCGCCCTCCACGGTCCTCAATACGGCCGAGGTCCAGACGGGGACGGTCGAACTGGCGACCGACGACTTCGAGACGAACCAGGGATGGGTGGTCGGCCCGACCACGGCCACCACGGGCGCGTGGCAGCGAGCCGACCCCGGGATATCCAGCACGGGCTCGGCGATTAGCCAGCCGGAGGACGACACCACGCCCGGCGCGGGCGTTAACTGCTTCGTCACCGGGCCCGCGACGGGCTCGCTAGGCAACGACGATGTGGATGGCGGTTCGACCATTCTTACGAGCCCCGCGTTCGATCTGGCGGGCTCGGATGAAGTCGAGTTCTCATACAACCGGTGGTATTCCAACAGCACCGGCGGTTCGCCGAACGCGGACGTCTTCGTCGTCGATGTGTCGGTTAACAACGGTGCCACCTGGACTCGGGCCGAGACGGTCGGGCCTTCGGGCGAGGGCACGAACGGTGGGTGGATCGCCGCGAAGTGGCGGCTGAGCGATCTGGGACTCGCCCCCACAACCCAGGTGAAGGTCCGATTCATCGCCGAGGATGCCGGCACCGGCTCGGTAGTGGAAGCGCTGGTCGACGACTTCGCCATCACGGAGATCCTGTGCGAAGGCTCCGCATGCCCGTCCGATATCGACGGCGACGACGACGTCGATTCCGACGACATCGCGGCCTTCTTTGTGACATGGGAATCCGGTGAACAAGACTTCGACGCCGACGGCGACACCGACTCCGACGACATCACCGCCTTCTTTGGCAATTGGGAGGGCGGTTGCTGAACAAAGGTCGGCCCCGCCCACACGATCCAAAGAACTCATAGGACATAGGATTCTTTCTTAATGCAACACTCCCGATTTGTCGCTCCCGGTGCGGTCCTGCTTGCCGCGCTATCTGCTCCGGCACTCGCCCAACCCGATGCTTCGCGCTTCGTTGCCCCCGCCGCCCGCGAGTTCTGCGGTTGCGGTAAATCGCACGCCCTCATGCTCCGGGCGCGGGCCGGGCTCCCGATCCACGAGCCCGCTTCGTTCGGAGCCCGCGAAGCCCCTGACCATACCGACGTGCTCTCCAACAACGTGGACTTTGAGATCAATACCGCCGCCGACACCATCGTCGGCTCCAACACCATCCGCGTGAGGAGCCTCGTGAACGGCCTCACGCAGTTCACGTTCATGCTCCGTACGCAGTACTCCGCGACGGTGACGCTCAACGGGTCCACGCCCGCCAGCGCCACCACCCCCGTCTCGGGCTCCTACGGCCGCGTCGTCACCCTCGATCGGCCGTACAACGTCAACGAAGAGTTTACGGTTCGCATCGCCTACTCCGGCACCGCTGTCAGCCGCGGCTTCGGCTCCATCGAGTTCGGGTCACAGAACGGCGTGCCGCTCGTCTCGACGCTCAGCGAGGCCTATTTCGCGGCGACTTGGATGCCCGTAAAGGACGGAGACTTCGGACAGCCCGGCGACAACGGCGACAAGGCCACTTGGAAGATCGCTGTCACGGCCCCGGACACCCTCAACACGGTGTGCAACGGGCTGCTGGTTGGCGTGGACACGCTCTCGGGTGGCCGCAAGAAGTATCGCTGGGAAACCAATTACCCGATGGCGACGTACCTCGCCCACTTCAGCACCACTAACTACACCAACTGGGAAATTCCTTACACCTATCCGTTGGAGGGAGGCGGCACCGGCACCATGCCCGTTCGCTTCAGCCTGTACCCCGCGAGCGACACCCCGAGCAACCGCGCCGCGTGGGAGATCGTCGTCCCGATGCTCGCGACGTTCCGTCCCCTGTTCGGCGAATACCCGTTCATCAACGAGCGCTACGGCATCTATCAGTTCCCCTTTGGCGGCGGCATGGAGCACCAGACCTCGACCGGGCAGGGCACCTTCGATGAGGGTGTCACCGCCCACGAACTCGGACACCAATGGTGGGGCGACGACGTCACCTGCAAAACTTGGAACCACATCTGGCTGAACGAAGGCTTCGCGACCTACGCCGCGGCCTTGTGGTTTGAGCACAAGCCCGGCTCGACCGGGCTGCCGGCTCTCCACGCCGAGATGGCGCAAAGCCGCCCCAGCAACGTCAACGACAGCGTGTATGTGTATAACACCACCGACATGGGCCGGATTTTCAGCGGGACGTACTCGTACAACAAGGGCGCGTGGGTGCTGCACATGCTCCGTCACGCTGTCGGCGATGCCGCGTTTTTCCAGATTCTCGCCGACTATCGCGCCGCCTTCCGAGGCGGAGCGGCCACGACCGAGGATTTTGCTTCCGTCGTGTCGAGCGTCACAGGCGAAAACTACGACCGATACTTCGACCAATGGATTTATCAGATCGGCGCTCCCAGTTATCAGTTCGGCTGGCAGAACGCCACCGTCAATGGCAAACGCTACACGCGGCTGCGGGTCGAGCAGGTCCAGAACACATCGTGGGGCGTCGATTCGTGCTTTCAGATGCCCATCGATGTCCGCGTGGACCGCTCCGGCGGGCCGGTGCGGACGGTCGTCGGAAACACCGCCCGCGTGCAGCACTTCTTGATTCCGCTGCCCGGAACCGCCGTCGCCAGCGGCGTCACCCTCGATGAGTCGACCTGGATCCTTGAGGTCGGCAAGGCCGGCGAGGCGTACGTCGCCGGGCCGCCGAAGGTGGTCGAGGCGGCCCCCTCGCCCGGAAGCGTCGCGGCCGACACCGACCCGACGAACCGGATCGAACTCTGGTTCAGTGACAACGTCGCCGCCACCGCGGCGGCCTTCGGCATCAGCGGACCGGATGGCCCGGTCGCCTTTACCTTCGCATACACGGGCGCTCAGCAGAAGGCCTCGCTCACGTTCGCGCAACCCCTGCCCGCAGGCGAGTACACCGTCACCGTCCAACCGTCCGTGACGGCCAACGGGCTCGCCCTCGACGGTGAGATCGCGGATCCGCTCGCCCCCGCGTCGCTTCCCAGCGGTAACGGTCTTGCCGGCGGAGCGGCGTCCTTCCGATTCACCATCATGCCGACCGTGCCCCCCTGCCCGGCCGATCGCGACGGCGATGCCGACGTCGATTCCGATGACATCGTCATCTTCTTCGGAACCTTCGAGGAAGGCACCGCCGACTTTGATTCCGACGGCGACACCGACTCCGACGACATTATCATCTTCTTCACCCACTGGGAAGCAGGCTGCTGAACCGCCCACCGCAGCACCAGTCTCCGCACACCGAATAGGCGGCGCATCTTTTGGGCCGGGTATACTTGAGCAAAGGCAGGTGGATCATGGCGACCTCATCCGCGACAGTTCAATCAGGCATCAGACATGCCGCAGAATCACACAAGTCCGGGGGGTTCATGTACGCGATTGCATTCGACATGGATACCGAGTCGCTTCAACAGCACTACGGCAATGCGTCTTTCAACAACGCTTACGCCGACATCCGCAAGCGGCTCACACAGCAGCATGGATTTACGTGGCAACAAGGCAGCGTCTATTTCGGTGGTGAAACAGTCAACGCCGTCACATGTGTTCTGGCAGTGATGGACTTGGCGGCATCGTTCCCGTGGTTCTCTGTTTCGATCCGCGACATCCGCATGCTGCGAATCGAGGAGTTCAACGACCTCATGCCCGCAGTGCAGCAGGCAGCCGGCGGCTGACGCGCTCGATGACTGATTCAGGTAGACTGAAGCCACACCCCTCCAAACCGCTCCACGCCGAAGGTGTG
>CAZJXA010000234.1:0-5123 GCA_964549785.1 uncultured Phycisphaeraceae bacterium
CGACGGCGCCGGGGGTGGGGATGGTCTGGGGGATGAAGACGGCCATCATCTGGCCACCTTCGACGAGTTCGCCCGGGATGCCGTAGTGGGCCTGCATGTCCAGCATCCACCAGCCTGGTCCGATGGTGTCCCAGGCGTCAACGATGCCGCTGGTTTCTTCGTCCTGGGTGAGGAAGTTGGGCGCTCCGACGATGAAGCGGTTGGCATCGGGGATGCCGATTTCGAGCATGCTGTCGGCGGTGATGTCGTAGAGCCAGAGGCGGCTGAGGCGGGCCTGGTTGCCGACGTCTTCCTGAATGAGGACCTGGTTGAAGCGGCTGATCGCGATGTTGTCGAAACTGTTGCCGGTGGTGGTGCCGGAGGAGGTTACGACGCCGCCCGAGAAGGTGCTGAAGTCGTTGCCCTGGCCGAGCATGCTGACCGTGCCGCCGAGTTCCGGGTTGTTGATGTCGGTGAAGGTTGCGCTGTAGATGCGGGTGGGGGCGGCGGAGGTACCGGTGTTGACCCAGATCATCTGGCTCGGGTTGGAGGGGTTCCAAGCGGCGTCTTCGGGGCGTGCGAACTCGGTGACGCCGAGGGCGACGCTGGACGCCTGGAAAGCGACGCCGGTGGCGCGCTGGGTGGCCGACTTATCGACCATGGTGAAGGCGCTGTTGATGGGGGCTGCGCCTTCCAAGGCGACGCCCGGGATGCGCATGCCGTAGGTGATTCCGTTCATGAGGCCGGCCTTCTCGATGGTGTTGCCGGTGGCCTGCTTGTCGCCGACGTAGAAGTAGACCTGTCCGGGGGTGCTGTCGTCGGTGCCGGCGACAATGGTCTTGCGCTGCGCGAGGGGGTTGGCGACGGCGTTCTCCCAACTGAAGCGGCCGAGGTCGGGGAGTTGCCAAGCGGAGCGGGCCTCGGTGCCCGTCACGACGTGGGCGAAGGCGCGGCCTTCGGTGCCGACTTCCTCACCGGTCAGGTAGATGCGCTCGGACGTGCCGAAGGTGGTTCCGGCGTTGTCGGTGAACTGATAGGCGGAGACGGGAGCAAGGTCGGAGGAGCAGAAGCGGCCGAACTGGGTGGTGCCGTTCACGAAGGAGTTCGTGCCCGTGTTGAAGGTGTTGACACTGTTAACGAGGTCGCGGGCGCCGACGACGCCGAAGTCGCTGCGGCGGACGGTCCACTGGCTCACGAATGCGCCCGTGGAACCGTGGCCGCGGACGATGCCGCTGCTGAAGCCGAGTTCGTGGTTCATCAGGACGGTGAACGTGTCGTTGGCGAGGTCGGCGGCGTCGCGGTAGATGCCCATGCCGTCGGGGATACCGGCCATGCGGTAGTTGGCGACACCCGAATCCAGATTCGTGTAGAATTGGCCGGTGAGCGCGGTCGCGATGGAGGTGAACTGAACGCCGGGGGCGGCGGGCAGCATGTAGGGCGAAGCGCCGGCGTTGGGGCCGGTGATCTGCGCGGACACGGACATGGAAACACCGGCACAGGCCACGAGGGCCGCGATCAGGCAACGATTCATTTGTCTTGTCTCCTCAAAAGAACTGACCCCAACAACAACCCGCACACTGCGGACCGGCGTTCGCTCTTCTCTCCCCGCCAGAACGCTTGCGAGAATGGGGGGCGCATCGGCGTCGATGCGGGTTCACCACCATTGCGGTCACGATAGCCGGAAGGCCGAAGGCGCTGCGCATGGTTCAGTTCTTATTGAATGAAAGTTTCGTTAAGCCGGTCGATCTTCGCAAGGAGTTAACGCAGAGCGAATGCGTTCTTAACGATGATCGCTCGATCTGAATCGCCGAGTTCCGCATCCGAGATAGAGTCGTGTGGTTTGTTGGAGTTTGACAGGGTTCTCAGGGCGTGGCGTGGGGTGTGGGCATGACGGCGATTTCGAGACGCAATTTGGGTGGGCGGGGGCGAACTGGTGGATCTATCACGGGGTGCTGCTGACGACGTTCCTGTTCTTTGGGGCGGCGTGCATCGTGCAGGGTGGGAGGGCCGAGGCGCGGTTCGGCAAGAAGGACCCCTCGCAGGTGGTGGCCGATGAAACGTGTGCCCAGTGCCTGCCGCTGATGTTTTTGCCGGCCGAGGTACTGCTGCGGACGGACACTGCGCTCTTTACGGTGCTGTTGGCGTTCGTGGCGTTCAGGGTGTTGGACGTCGTCAAACCGTGGCCGGCCAATGGGTTGCAGCGGCTCCCGGGGGGTTGGGGGATCTTGATTGATGACCTCGTGGCGGGTGTGTATGCGTGGGGGATTGTGCAGGTGGTGGCGCGGCTGGGGGTGTGAGGCAAGACATCACCCAGAATCACGGCATGCCGGTCGCGTTGGCGGCGGCCGGGCGGTGCCGGGACGGATTGGGGTTGGGAAAGAACCGGCCCGCGGCTCAAGCGGGGAGGATAGAGGGAGGCGGGCGATGCTTCAAGACGGATAGCCGAATCGAACCGGGAACGCGGCGAGCCGGGGATCTCGCTCACTTCGGGGATTGCTTGTCTTGGGACTCCGAAGGTTGTTGCGTGGGTGTGGCTTCCAAAGCATGAAAAATAGGATCCGATACCCAGAATCGGCCCCACTCCCGACCGGTTATTTCTTTCAGCATTCCGGCTTTCACCAACACGCCGATCGCCTTGCCGGCGGTCGGCGATGTGACCCCCAAGACCTGTGCGGCCTTGGCCACTGTGGTGTATGGATTGATGAAGAGTTCATCCAAGAGCATGAGCGCTTTGGGGTCTTTTCCGATCTTCAGACGGAACGCGGTTCGCAGCTCAATGATCGCGTGACTTTGAGCGATCGCGTCTCTGGCTGTATCTCGCACCGCGACGAGGAAATACTTGAACCAGCCTGACCAGTCTCCGTGGGTTCGGATTCGTTGGAGTTCCGCGTAATACTGGGCCCGGTGCCGCTCGATATACGAGGATAGATAGAGGAGAGGCGTGCTGAGCCTGCCTCTTTCCACGAGAAACAGGGTGATCAACAATCTGCCGATCCGCCCGTTCCCATCCAGAAACGGATGGATCGCTTCAAAGTGTTCATGAATGAGGGCGCACTGAAGCAGATCTGGCATCATGTTCCGGCGGTTCATGAACCGCTCCCATTCCGCCAGACAATCTTTCATCTCGGGGTCGTGAGGTGGCGGAACATACGTTGCGTCGTTGAGCCCGCAACCGGGTGGGCCGATCCAATTCTGACTGCGGCGAAACTCACCGGGTGTCATCTCTTGCCCACGTACATCCTTCATCAGGACCGCGTGGAGGTTTCGTACCAACCGTCCGGATAACGGAAGAGTTCGGATTTGCTCGAGCCCAAAGTTGAGCGCGGCGACGTAGTTCCGCACCTCCATGACGTCGCTCCCAGGAGGAGTCCGTTTGGGCTCGATTTCGTCAAGCAAGAGGTCGGAAAGGTCGGCCTGCGTGCCCTCGATTTTGCTTGAGGCGACCGCTTCTCTTTTGATGTAGGGTGCAATGAAAAGATCCGGATTGGGCAGGTAGCGAGCAATTCCAGACAATTCCCCTAGGGCTGCGTCCGCATTGGAAAGCAGCAGGGCGAAATCGGCCGAGTACTTGATGGAGGGCGGGAGAGGCTTGGGCAGGAACGCCCAATATCCTTCGAGCGTCTTTCGTGGCAGTCCGGCCTCACTCGACTGAAAGTCCTGAGGTTTCATGCGTTAGGAGTGTATGAAAGGGATTTTCAAAGACAAAGGAGCTTTGTAAAGTTTGGGCGATTTTTTTAAAAGCCTCGGGGTCCATTGAAATTCTCTTTCAAAGGTCCTTCCACTCGGAAAACACTGGGCAAAGGCCGCAGGTTGCTTGACGGCAGGGATCATCGGGCGGGTTTGTCGAACCCAGATATCCGACGCGCTTGCCGGCGAATTTCTAGGGGCCGGAAACAAGGGCGGGCAAAGCGCGAGCAGATCAGGAACTAACACCCCCGCCGGGCGGCCCGGAACCCGATGGGGCACCGGCTGTTTCTGCGGGATTCGCGGCGGCGGGCAGCACGACCACCTCCACAGGCGTCGGCTCGCGTTCGAGCCCAGGCTGAAGCGCCATGTGAATCGGCCCCGACCTTGACGGAGAGGCCGAGCCAGCCGCGAATCTTCCGAGGCGCGGCTATAGCCCGTGGCAACATTCCGCGACCCCGTTCGGGGCCGCAGAACTGGAGCGCGGGTGCTGCGAGGGCAATCGGCGTTCCCACCGCAGAAATCCGCCCGGCTTGGCAACTTTTTCAGGACTGCGCCGTACGAAGGCCGGTATTCTGTGCGACGATTGGTCGATGCCCATGCCGAACTCCCCCATCCCCTGCTCGCCGGCCCGCCGCTTGGCCGGGGCCGTGGCCTCGGGTGCATTGATTGCGTGCACCGCCGGGTGCGGGCGGCCCCCCGCCGAGGCCGCTCCCCTCGATCTGGTCGGTTCATGGGGCGAGGTCGGTTCGCGGCCCGGGCAGTTTTCGTACCCGCGGGCGATGGATTGTTCGGATGAGAGTTTGTGGATTGTCGACAAGCAGGCGCGGATTCAGCGCATCGACCCCGCCACCGGGCACGCCCTCGGCGAGTGGCAGATGCCCGAGTGGGAGATGGGGAAGCCGACGGGCCTGACGGTCTGGAACCCGGGGCCGGTGGAGGGGGACGAACTCATCTTCGTGCCGGATACACACTATTTCCGGGTGATGGTGTACCGGGCCTCAGACGCCAAGCCGGGGGTGCACTCGGTGCGGACGTCGGCGGGCACGGCCGAGCCGGGGAGTGAATCTGCGGGGGCCAAAAGCCCTGCTCCGGTGGCCTCATTCGGTGAATATGGGGAGGGGGACGGGCAGTTCATCTATCTGACGGATGTGGTGGCGTTGCCCGGGGCGGATGGGGCGATCTCGACGCTGTACGTGAGTGAGTATGGCGGGCACGACCGGATCAGCGTGTTTGATGTGACGGGCGATGTCGGCGCGGGAACAGGCGTTTTCACGTTCCGGAAGAGTTTTGGAACGTTCGGTTCGGGATCCGGGCCGAACGTTGAGTTCAACCGGCCGCAGGCGATTGAGGCCGACGTAAAGCGGGGTTGGCTGGTGGTGACGGACGCGTGCAACCATCGGGTGGGGGTTTTGACGCTGGAGGGGGAGTTGGTGCGGTGGATCGGGACTGCCGGGAGG
>CAZJXA010000235.1:0-5077 GCA_964549785.1 uncultured Phycisphaeraceae bacterium
GGTCAGACGTTGAACAAGAAGTGGCAGACATCGGCGTCGCGCATCACGTATTCCTTGCCCTCGATCCGCATCTTGCCCGCTTCCTTGATGGCCTTTTCGGTCTTGTGCCGCTCGAGGTCGGCGACCGAGTAGACCTCGACGCGGATAAAGCCCTTCTCAAAGTCGGTGTGGATGACGCCCGCAGCCTGCGGAGCGGTCGCCCCTTGCGGGATCGTCCAAGCCCGGACTTCCTTCTCGCCGGCGGTGTAGTAACTCTGGAGGCCGAGCAATTTGTAGACGGCCCGGCCGAGGCTGGCGAGCGCGGGTTCCGCAAGCCCGAGCGCCTCGAGCATCTCCTGGCGTTCGCCGTCGGCCATGGTCACCAGTTCGCTCTCGATCTTGGCGCACACGGGGATGGCCTCCGAGGCGTGCGCAGCGGCATATTCCCGCACCTTCTTGCAGTCCGCCGACTCGCCGTTGAGGTCATCTTCATCGACGTTCATCACGTACAGCACGCGTTTGGCGCTGATCATGCCCATCTGCCGGAGTTGCTTCTGCTGTTCGGGGTCATCGACTTTGATGCCGCGTGCGGGCTTGCCTTCGTTGAGCACCGGGCGGATTTTCTTCAAGACCTCGAACCGCGCGATCGCCTCTTTGTCGCCGCCCTTGGCGGTGCGCTCCGCCTTCGAGAGGCTTCCCTCCACGCTCTCCAAGTCGGCGAGGATCAGCTCCATGTTCACGACCTCGATGTCACGGATCGGGTCCACGCTTCCGGCCACGTGGATGATGTCCTCACCGCCCGGGGCCTTGGTGAAGCACCGCACCACCTGGACGATCGCATCCACTTCGCGGATGTGGCTCAGGAACTTGTTCCCCAACCCCTCGCCCGTCGAGGCCCCCTTGACGATCCCCGCGATATCCACCAGCCGGAGCGCGGCGGGTATCACCTTCTGCGTCTTGATGTGCCGCTGGATGATCTCGAGGCGCGGGTCCGGGATCGGCACCACCCCCACGTTGGGCTCGATCGTCGCGAACGGGTAGTTCGCGGCGAGGGCGTTGGCCTTGGTCAGGGCGTTGAAGAGCGTGCTCTTTCCGACGTTGGGTAATCCGACGATTCCGGCTTCCATAAGGGCGGGATGGTAGAGGGGCCTGCCACGCGAATCTGCCCGCGTTGGTGTTCACAGGCAAACCTCCTTTCGCGGCTGGCGTTCGCGGGATAGCGCCACAAGCGGTCCCGGCGACGATCAAAGAACGAGCCGCTACGGGAAGTCCAATCCCCTTGCCCGTCCTCCGCCGAGTTGAAGGCTAACGATCCGATACCAAAGGTGATTCCAAAGTCTGGCAGTCCCGCGGCTTAGCCTTCATAACGGAGCGACATTCGAGCGTCCGGCGGCTTCACGATTCTGGCATGGCCGTCAACACAGCCGGCGTTCAGGGTGTCGGGTGAACCGCTCGCTGGTTGACCGTTACCGTGCATCGCGAACAATTCCGAAAAGCTTACCTTCTGCGATGGGAAGATGAACTCATGGAGATACACTCTTCGGACGTGTGCGGGCGCGTTTGATCGCAATGCGCTCGCGTCCCGGTGCCAAATGACAGGATCAGCAATCATCCCCACAGGTTGATGGTAACTCACCACGCCCGCGGCCGCCGGGTTTGGCGTGAAGCCGGCATCATCGTCGCCCCCGCTAAAGCGTATGAGCCGGCGCCGGCACGACCACTGCGTGAAGCCGGATCGCTCGTCCCAGTACCGCGGGATAAGCGGTGCCATCCTCATATGAACCTGTGAAATCGCACGGAAGCGGTACCCTGTCGAGTTCAGATCAAACCCGTAGATGCGAGAATCAACATCTCCGCTCTCCTTCACGTTGGGCCATGCCTCTTTCAAGTCCGCCGCGCACGCGTGTTGTTGCTGCGAAATCGACCTCACGTTCGAGAGGCAGAGCGTGCTGTCGGCTCGGGCGCGGGACCCGCTGAGGGCGGGCACCACAAGAGCGATCAAGACAGCGATCACGGAGACCACGCAGAGGACCTCGATCACTGTGAAGCCGGGTCGTTTCATGACGCCCGCTCCGTCAGAAGGAGAGACCAACGAACGCGGTACCCCGCCGGATCATCCGCCGAAGAATCCATGCTCGCGAGTGGGGATCGTGATACCAAACACAATGAAACACATAACGCGCACCCCCCACCGTTTCCACAACATTCGCCGTCTCTGAGATTGACGCGCGGCCGTCTCTCGCGATCACGGCTTCCAGACTCGTCTTCGGAATCCTGAACTGTATCGCAACGTGTGCCGGCGCAGCCATCCACGCCTGCCACATATCCTGATCGGTAACGCCCTGTAAGATCTCGCCTTGTGCCTCGCTACCGTGTGAGATCCATCGAAACGCCGCGCCTGCACCACCCGCGCCCGTCGCCGCCGCGGTGAGCGTGTTCTTTTCGACCTGGCGCTCGAAGACAATAACGTCTTCCAGATACTGCTTCGCGCTATTCCGGTTCACCCGTTCGATCTTGGCGATCGCCCGCACACGGGGTTCGATCTGCGACCATTGAGGGTCCGAAGGGGTTACCAAACGGTAGAGGTTGTCGGCATCGACCAAGGCAAAGTAGGCGTCGGCGGTTGACCGGGAGCGGGCGATCAACTGTGCCCAGAGTGTGTCGGCGAGCAACTGCACGTCCGGAACGGCCGCCACCTTTGGACGGGAGGAAGAATCGCTCGGGTCGCGAGAAGACTCGTGGATCGTGGCAGCAACCGCACGAGCCAGATCGGCATCCCCTTTCGGCTCGATCGGCAGAACGTCGAGTCTGCGAAGAAACTCGGCCTGCCGCTCGGTGAATTCGCCGATCGGCACCGTGCCGGTATGCGTCCTTTGCTCGAAGCCCGGCTGCTCGGATCCCCCGCCGCGAAAGGCTATGAACACAACCGTCGCGAGGAGGCGAATGCGATCAAAGCAATGCTCACATTGCGTGTTGAATGCATTTGAAGTCTCGTCGGGCGTTGATCCGTCCGGATCTTACACTCCGCCGCCGCCGCAGGATCGTCGGGAAGTATCCAAACGCGACCGCCGTGCTGGCCGGGCTCGGTACCGTCAGCACAAAGCCTTGAGCGATGCCATCCACCGAGGTGGAGCAGATTAGGGTTCGCCCATCCGCAGAAATTCCTTGAGCGCTCCCGAGCAAGAATGATTCAGGAATCGTGACGTCATTGAGCGACGCGTATTCACGGAGGAGCACACTTCCGCTCTCACTGGTCCATACGAAAACGTCATCTATGCCGCCACCCGAGACATCTCCCATGATCACACTTCCATCTCCACTCGCGAACTTGGCAGAACCACGGCTGAACCCGCTGATCCGCCCGAGTTCTTCGGCACCGTTCGTGCCTTCCCATCGAACCGGGACGATTCCGTCCACGCCGCGCGATGAACCCACCACAACCCGCCCGTCGGCGCTGATCCCGTTGCCCAATGCCTGGGCCGGTCGATCCGAAGGAAGCGCGGCCAACTCGGTAAGCCCGAGCCCTTCGTCCCACCGGAAGGCGACGTCCCGCCCGCCGGTGGCACGGCCCGCAATCGCACGCCCGTCGTGGCTCACGCCCAAGGCCTCTGCAAACAAATCAATCCCGGGAAGAACTCCAAGGTCCCGGGTTCCGCCCTCCGGCGTCCAGCGCCACGCCCGGCCCGCGAAAAAATCGACCGTGCGACTCACCCCCACGGCCACGGCCCCATCGAAACTCAGCCCGTGCGTCACTCCGACGGCACAGCCCGGGAGGTTTGGAGTAAGGTCAACCGAACCCCCGACCGCTTGACGCGTCGCGGAGCGACTGTTCCCGACCGTCGGGCGTGATCCGCCGATGAAGAACCCACTGCCTGAAATGGCCTCAGGACGATCGGATGTCACCAACCGACGCCCGCGCTCGCGAGTCCATAGAAAGCCGCCGCCCGCGATACCGTCATTTCCCACCACCAGCGATCCATCCGCTGAGAGACCATCGGCGGTGGCCCCGTTAGGGCTTGCCGCCCCCATCAGCCAATACCCAATAGGCACCTGCCCGCTCGCCGCGCCCGCGGCGGCCATCACCACCGCGCTCCCGCACAGAGCGATCACCGTCCCCAGTTTGCACCTCATCCGGCACCTCCCGTATCCGTCCCCACGCATCTATCCGCACAGACTCACCCACCGATAAGTGTGCCACACGATCCGGGCATCCGCCAGTGAAATCGATCATCGTGGCGAAAAACCGCGTCACGCATTGCATCTTATTGAAGTCTTCACGGCCGATCCCGCCGCGAACTGCCCGGCGGCCTTCCACCGGCCCCTTTACCCGCCCGCATACCGCGTTGGGTCGGGCACGCTTGCTTGGATAAACCCCGCCCGCCGCAGCGCGCACGAATCGCATCGGCCGCAGGCTTCGCCGCCCAAGCCCGGGTCATAACACGAGTGCGTCTCCGCAAAGTCGACACCTAGCCCGGCCCCCAGCCGGATAATCTCCGCCTTGGTGAGTTTCACGAGCGGGGCCTCGATCCGCAACCCCAACCGACCCGCACCCAGCGCATCCACGCCCACCTTGGTCGCCAGGTTGGCCGTGCGGGCGAAACTCTCGATGAACTCCGGGCGGCAATCTGGGTACCCGGAGTAATCGACCGCGTTGACGCCAATGAAAATAACCCCGGCGCCTCGCACCTCCGCCAATCCCATCGCGATCGACAGGAAAATCAGGTTCCGGGCGGGGACATAGGTCACCGGGATTCCCTCCCCTATTGCGCGCTCAGTCCGATCCTTGGGCACCGCGATATCCGCCGTCAATGCCGACCCGCCAAAGGCCCGCAAATCCAGCGACATCACCACATGCTCGGCCGCCCCCAGGTGCTCCGCCACCTTCGCGGCGGCCGTCAACTCGAACCGGTGCCGCTGCCCGTAGTCGAAACTCAGACAGTGACACCGGAACCCCTGCTCCTTGGCCACCGCCAGCACGGTGGCGCTGTCGAGCCCTCCGGAAAGAAGCACCACCGCGGCCCCGGCCTCTGCATCTTCAGTTTGCAATCTGCTATTTGCCATTTGCGGTTTGTCTCACCTCCACGCCCCCATCCTCCCC
>CAZJXA010000236.1:0-5041 GCA_964549785.1 uncultured Phycisphaeraceae bacterium
CTTGTGGTGGTTCACGGGTTCGCCCGCCCACGCCGGCCCGACCGCCGGGGTGGGGGGCGGGGGGGCAGATGCAACGCACGAGGCGTGGGCCTTCCGCATGGTCTTTGGCGTCGCCGCGGTGCTCGGGCTGATCTCGTGGGCGATCACGTTTCTGCTGCGCGAGGACGAGGCGGTTGGGTCGTGCGAGGATGCGACCGAGAGTCTTGCGAGGCCGGTGAGCACGGAGGGCGAGCCGAGTGCGGCAGCGGCCGCCGCGCCCCGCACCGGGCCGATGGGGTTCTCCGCCGCGTACTGGCGCACGCTGGCGCTCATGCTCGTCTTCTCGCTGGCCAACAGCAGCGACACGTTTCTCTTGCTCCGCGCCCGCGACGTCGGGCTTTCGCCGTGGGCCGTGGTGCTGGCGTACGCCCTGTTCAGCGTGATGTACATGGGCTTCTCCTACCCGGCGGGGATCATCAGCGATGCACTGGGGCGCTGGCGAGTGATCGGCATGGGGTGGGCGATCTATGCTGGCGTGTACGCGGGGTTCGTGTACACGGGGAGCGCGGGCGTGTGGCCGCTGATGGCGCTCTACGGCGTGTCGGTGGCGCTGACGGATGGGGTCGGCAAGGCGCTGATCGCCGACCATTCGCCAGCCGATCGCCGCGGTGCGGCTCTGGGTATTTTCTACATGCTCAGCGGGCTGGTCACACTGCTGGCGAGCGTCGCGGCGGGCCTGCTGTGGGACCGCGTCGGACCTGGGGCCACTTTCGGGTTCGGCGCTGGGGTTGCCGTGTTCGCGGTGGTGCTGATCCCGGTTTTGCGGAGTCGCAGTCGGTGAAATGGGTGACCGGCGGACTCGGATCGCGGCAGCCCCCCGGTTTTTTCCGCGCGAGGCTCAAATCCGGCGAACGACCAGCAATTGAACCACTTTGGATCGTCAAGGTTGAGCCAGCACCTGACGGCGTGATCGGATCACCGTGACAGGCGGCTCGGTCCGCATCGTTGATCCGGGCGGCGTGACTCGCCTGGAGATTCGTGCCGATCGCGATGACGCGGCGCTGACGTGGAATACCGTGTTCGATGCTGACTCGGGCGATCAAGCGTTCGATGTCGCCGCGCTCGATGCTGGCACCGGCCTTGTGGCACGGGTGAACTCCCAAACAGGCGTCCCGGCGGGCGAGCAACCGCCGCCGCATGGCGCTATCCGCCGGGAGCTCATCGCCCCCAAGACCTGCGCTGGACTGATCGAACGGCGGATGAAGTGGATCTACGACCTTGGCGAGCTGCGCAATCCCGTGGGCTGTTGATTCGTTGGCTGCGACAGAACATCTCGAGCAAATTGTCGGAGAATCGGCGCCCCGATGGAACCGCTCGCGTCAACCAAGAGTCCCAATTCCGCTCGTCGTCGTCAGATCGGCCGCCAACCGCGCTTGGCGTCGAACGTCTGCACTGCTGGCATTCAGAAGCGTCGAATCCGCCACTCTTCTGTGGCTCGTTCAACTGCAGCGGGTCCATCGGCATGGAGCATGTCGGAATTCGCCGCGAAGTCCCAGAAGTTTTTGAACTCTCAGAAGCGTTGCAAAGATCGCCATTTCTGACGATTTGTTGCCGCCCACGACGCGTGAGACGGCCCGGTCACTGTCCGGGTCCGTCAGGTCGATGTGCGGGGCGCCGTCCTTGGGCACGGCCCACTCGTCATGGACTGAATTGCTCGAATACCTTGCCGTTGAACTTGTAGACGCCGTGCTCATGCGTACCCAGCCACAACTCGTCGTGGGTATCTTTGTAGATGGAACAAAGCGTAACGACTGCGTTGCCATCTCGGACCGGGTAGTGCGTGACGCTATCACCGTCGTAACGCCACACGCTCCCGTCGAGCGTCGCCATCCACACGTCGCCGTTCTTGTCCTTTTCAGCCGAGATGATGTGCGTAAACGCGTCAGTGGCGACGCCCCTGGCACCGCTGATGCCCGGTTCCTTCCGGTAGCTCAAGGCGATGTTGCCTTGCTCAGCCGGAGAACTCGGAGTGACATCGAAGCGATGGAGCGTCCTGCTGAACCAGAACGTGCCGTCCGTGCTCTCAACGATGGAGCGAACGCCGAAGCCGTCCTCGTCGCTGAAGTCGAGTTCATCTCTTGAAGCCCATGCAAAGCTCTTGCCGTCGTACCGACAGACGCCGAGCGTCCCCGTTCCAAACCACAGGTGTCCTTGGCTGTCTTTGAAGATGATGTAGGTGTCGTAGGGGCTGTAGGCCATGGCTGGGAACTGCGAGCGCGGGTACTTGGCGATGTGCTCTTCGCCGGGCTTGGTCTTGGGGAACGCCAGGCGGTGCAGGGATGTGCCGTCGTACCGGTACACCACCCCCTCGTCCTGCCAGCCCGTGAACCACAGGTCATCGGCGTTGAGCCTCCACTCGCCCTTGGACGGGTCGGTGTTGACAGCGTTCAGCGCGCGAAACCCGCGCCCATCGAATCTGCTGACCCCGCCATCGCTGTTGACGAGGATGTTCCCGGCGCGATCTTGCTGAATGCCCCGAATCCGATTGCCGCGCAGCCCGTGCGTGGTGGTGAACCGGACGATGGTCTTGCCGTCAAAGCGATAGACGCCCTGCCCGTCGCTGCCGAACCAACAGGTATTGTCAATGGCTTGGAAGACGACAAATATGCGGGTGTCGAGCGTTGAGACCGTGTCGCCGCCTGGCGCTGTCGGAGGCTCCTGGTGGAGGGCGTTGGAGTCGTCGTTGTCGTCTGGCTGCGCGCGGGCGGGGGCCTCGGAAGACTGAATGCTCTCAATGGCCTGCTTCAACGATCGCCAGATCACGTGCTCTTGAGGTTGTGGGCTGATCTGGATGCGCACTTTTGTGCGGGCATCAGTCTCGGCGACGGTATCGACCAAGGCCCGGAGATCGATGGGTTCAAACGTACCGAAGGCGTCCATGAGGTGCATTCTCGCCTCAGAGCTGTTCGGCGCCGTGCGCACCACGTCGATCCGTGCTGGCGTGCTGCTGATGTCCTTTTCCTTGGCCGCCGCGACCGAGGTCATCAGCCCGTTGTACTACTTCTCCAGCAGATCACCGATGCGGGCGGCGTCTGGCGCGGGCTCGTCGATCCACATTACAAAGGCGTACGACCAGAAGTTTTCGGCGCTGGGATCTCGCCACCCGGGCGCAAATCTCAATGACTCGGCGCCTGCCGGCAGCTCTGGCGCAAAGGCAGGCGGGAGTGCAAAGGTCTCGGCCTGCCAAGCGTCAAGCGAAACCGCGTCGGGTTGGTGCACAACCACCGCACCATTCACGCACTCTTGGGACGGGGGGTTCGGCATGGAAGTGGCGTCTCGTATGGTGCAAGCGGGCAGCCATGCGACGGCGTTCAGCGCAACAAGGGCGTGGTGGAGTCTTGGGACGAACGCCGATAGGTGGGATGACATAGCCGCACTCGATCTGCTGGGAGAGTCAAACGCCTAAAGCCTCGGACCTCTCATGAGCCCGTAGCGGATCTTTGTACGACCCGCCACCCATTAAGGTCTCAGACGCGTAGATTGTTCAGATCTGCACCGAGGGACGGGCCGCACTTCAGTGCCCCGGACACGGGCAAACGAGCATCCAATCGAATTGGAACTTCAAATCCCGCCAACAGCGCCGTCAAAACGCCCCAACGACAACCGTTTGAACTTCGGCAGGATGGTGCAAGTCGCGTTCCTGTAACGAAAAAGCCCTTCGATGTACTCATCGAAGGGCCTGATCTCGCCAAAAATCGGGGTAGGCGGATTTGAACCGCCGACCTTTTGACCCCCAGTCAAACGCGCTACCAAGCTGCGCTATACCCCGGAAACGACTGAAAACAAAGACCCGCTCGAGGACACTGGACAACCAAGCGTAGGCCCACCGCGGGCACGCGCGGATTCACCACGGTCGCCTTCCCTCGCGAGACGCCGCAGCAGAACGATAGAAACGGTTTCATGTTCCGAGAACTCCCACGATGAACACCCATTGCATCCTGCCCCGCGCGGGGCAGGATGCAATGGGCAATGGTTTTTGGTTAGCTCGTTCGGTGCCTGCGGCGAAGGACTCTAAATCCGACGGCAACGCCCACGACCAAGGCGGACGCCGGGCCCGGGACCGTCACAATGTACGAGCCGGATAGCCCGGCGAACGTCACAGAGAAACTTCTCCCGTCCGGCGACATGTCGGTGATGTTCGAGACCACGCCCGGGAGGGCGACGCCGAACGAGGCGAAATAGTCGTCGGCGAACCGCATCCCGTCCGGCTCCGTCCACACGAAGAGGCGATCGGGCGCGCCGAACAACTTTGCCTTGCCGAGAATCACGCCGCCGCCGTCGTCCACTTGATACGCATTGAAATCGGTGTAACCGGGCAGCGAGCCCAGGTCCGTCGGCACCCCGTCCACCCAGCGGAGCGCGAGGCTCGGGAAGTCCGGTTGCGCGTTGGCGGTCGTCGTACCTACGATCACCCGTCCGTCCCCGCTCACCGCAAGGGCCGCCGTTCCCGGCTGTTGAGAGGGCGGGAGGAACTCGGGGAGGATCGTGTACCCGGCCGCAGCGGACCACACGAACGCCTCGGAGACGTTCCCGAGGAGCGGCCCGGTGACGGTCGACCCGACCACGAACCGGCCGTCCGCCGACACCCCGCGCCCATCGGTCCACGTCCCGCCCGGGCGGGGGTGGCCCAAGGCCCGCATCCCGCCCGCCTGGGACCACACGAAGGGCTGGTGCCGTTCGGCCAGTTGGGTGCCGCGCTTGCCGTAGCCCACGATCGTCGAGCCGTCGGAGGAGATGGCGAGTGCCTGCTCGTACTCCTCGCCCGGGATCTCCGGCAGGAGGACGTGCGTACCGTCCAGGCCGAAGAGCGCCGACCGCACGTCGAACATGCCTTGATGAACCACGGCCGCGAACCGCCCGTCCCCGGAAAGCCCGAACGGGCTCGTGGCTGTGAGGCCCGCAAGGGGATCGATGACGACCCGTGTCCCGTCGACCGAGTCTATCGCGGCGCGGGAGGGGCGAACAACGCCGAAATCGAGTCGGGTGCTGACCACCCGCCCCC
>CAZJXA010000237.1:0-5038 GCA_964549785.1 uncultured Phycisphaeraceae bacterium
GCGCGGGCGGCGTCGTCGATGCGGGCCGTATCGGTGGCGAGTTCCGCGGGGCGGTGCAGGGCACCGACTCCGAGGCGCGTGGCCAAGGCCAACGCATCGGGCGCATCGGAGGAGACGAAGATCGCGAAAGGTGGCAGGGCGTCGAGAGCGGCGCGGATCGACCACTCGAGGGCGGGGCGCCCACCGACGTCGGCGAGGTTTTTGCCGGGTACGCCTTTGCTGCCGGCACGGGCGAGGATGATGGCGAGGGCGTTGGTCACACGGTCACCAAGGGCGGATCGGCGGCTTCAAGCGACACCGCGCGGACGCGGTCGAGGATGACCGACATCGATTCGTGCGTGAGGTCGCCGATGACTCCGACCCCCGCAGTGATCCGGCCGGAAGGTTCGATACGCCAGGTGGTGCGGGCGTGGGCGGCTGCGGCCAACTCGGGAAGAAGGAGCGGTGTGAGGCGGTCGCCGGGCTCGGGCGGATCGATCACAGCGGAGCCCGCAGCGGTCAGCCAGAAGTCGTACCACCCCTCCATTCTCTCCAAGTTCTCGGCTGATTTGGTAAGCCGCGGAACAAGCCACCGGTGGCCGGCTCGGTCGTTGTTGACCAGGTCGAGGACGAGTTGTTGATCATCATCGGACGGGTGGGTTCCAAAGTCGAGGCTGACGACTTCGCACGGCAGCGAGTGCAACCACGGACCGGCGGACTTGGCGGCGAGTCGGATGTGGACGGCGGCGATCCCCGCAGCGCGGGCGAGACGGGTGCAGAGAGTCGCGGTCTCCGGGAGCGTGGCGGCTTCACCTGGACGAAGGTCGAAGGTGACGGCCAAGTCTCGACGGTGCTGCGAGATGGCGGCGAGCGCGGCGAGGATGGAAGAGGGGGACCGCAATTCGCGGGCCGCCGTGCGCCCTCTTTCCCACACGATCTCGATGTGGGAGGGGAACACGTCTGACGAAGGATCGTGTTCGGCGGAGATGCAACGCCGGTACCCATCGCGGAGCGATGGGGCGATGCCGACGCACGCGGACTTGGCGATGGGGTCGGCCTGGGGCGCTGCGGGCAGATATCCGAGGACGCCGCCGAACGTGGCGAGTCTTGACTTGGAAGCGGCGAGTTCGGCGAGCATCGTGACGGGCGCTACGGCGCCGGCCAGTCCCGGGGCGGCCTGGGAGAACACCACGGTCGAGGTTTCGAGTTCGCGGTAGCGGACGAGGAGTGCGGTGTTGAGGGCCGGATCGAGGCCGGTCCAGTCGGCCCCGACGATGAGCGCGGCGTCCCAGCCGTGCCGGGCGGCCGCGGCGGCGATGACCGCGGGGCAGCAGGCTTCATCGAAGATGGTGGTGTTCGCGATGCCGCCGCGCCAGGAAGCGGGCTGGAAGGCGCGGGCGGCACCGATGCGGGCGCGATGGGCCTGCCAGACTCTCCAGTCCTGATCCGAGAGCGTTTCGAGCCGGCAGTTCATGGCGATGTCGGTGAACTGGGTACCGGGGGGGACGAGGGCGAGGACACCGTCGAGCCCGACGACGTCGGACAGCCTGACGAGAGTTGCTTTGAGCCACTCCTGGGCGACGGTTGCCGGTGGGCGCAGCGTGTTCAGGCCCGTGACCCGGGGATCAAAGACCAGCACGGCCCCGACCGTGCAGCGGGGACGCGGGGGGCGGTCCTCGATTGACTGCGTGTCTTCACTCGTGTGGCGGGGTGCGCCGTTCAACGTGCCGTCGGCCTGATGCAGAAGTGTGCGTACGCGGGCCGCGCTCTCGGCGAGCCATGTGACGTTCGAAAGATCACGCTGGATCTCGCGAGATTGCCGTTCCAGAGGCGCGAGGGAGTCTCCTGCCAGTTCCAGCGCCCGGTCGGACCTGAAGCGTCGCAGCTGGCTGGTCTGGCTGATGTATTGAACGAGCCAGTGGGAGGTTCCGAGCGTTCCGACCCGGGCCGCGTTCTCGTGGACTTGGCCGATGATGCGGTTGGTTTCGCGTTCGTCGGATCGGCAGTCCCGCAGGCCCGCCAAGAGCGCTTTGGTGCTCAGACTGAGCGACTCCATCTCGCCGACGCCGACGGCGAGACTGGAGATCCGGGACCGTGCGGCAGCGACGCGTGCCGCAGCGTCGGCCCGCAGCGCGGTCGGTGGGGCGTCAAAGCGGGTGGGTGAGGCGTGGCGGTCGAGCGCTTCGGCGAGCGTCATGATGGTGGTGTGACGCTTGTGGCAGCCGCCCTCGCTCGCATCGATGATGGTGAGGCCGCGCTGCGCGTCTTCGAGGAAATCGCGCTCGAACTGGACGAGGTAGGTCGCCATCTGTTCATCGGTGAACATCGGACGGCCGGATTGATCGGTGATGCGGCGCAGCAACCCTTTCATCCGGGCGATGCGTTCCCACTCCAGCATTTCCAGCGTGCGGAAGTGGCCCAGTTCCGGCCCCCACACGCGATGAATCGCGGCGTTCGCGGAGTAGTAGCAGTGATCCGTAAACCCGAGGTCCTGCCCGATGAGCATGACCGGGTCGGCACCCATGGCCCGCGCCAGGGAGTAGGCGAGGTGGGCGACGGTGGCCCCCGGCTTGAGCGCGGCCCTCGATTCGTACAGCGCAGCCCCGAGTGTCTCGTCGAGCACCTGGTCGGCCACGCACCGGATGGCGCCGGGGAAGGCTTCCAAGATCGCGGGGTTGGCCTTCGGTTCGACGACCAAGGTAATTCCTTCGACGTCCTGGGCGGACAGGCCCTCATAGAAGCGGCGCGAGATCTCGTGATAGTCGAGGGCGGTGACGTAGTGCGGCTTGATGCCGCGGGCGAGCAGAGGTTTGAGCACGGTCTGGGCCGCAATGATCACGAAGCGATCACGTACCCGGGCGTCTTCGAGCAGATGGAGGTTGCGGGCGAGCGAGGGACCGGCCGAGACGACGATGGCGGCCCGGCCCGTGGCGACTCCGACCAGGTCGTTGATGCCGGGCCAGGAGACATAGTGGTCGATGTTCTGAAGCGCGTTGCGGAGGCTGATATCGACGTGGACCAGGGTGGTGACGACCGCGGTGCGGACGGCTTTGACCACCTGTGTGAACGTCTCGGCGAAGCGATTCCAACGGTCGCCGATGAGCGGGCGGCTGGGCGGGTGCTCGATGAGGCGGAGGCCGCAGGCAATGGCGGCCTCGAAGCCCCGGGTGATACCGGATAACTCGCCGGTTTCGTTCTCGTCTGTCAGGACGACGACGTTCGAGGTGGAGAGCCAGGGCGTGCAATCGACGTGGCCGAGGACGGCGCGAAGGAGAGCGACGTTGGGCTCAAAGACGACGATCAGCCCGGTGCGCTTCATGCGCTCGGCGATCGGGCGGAGGTGATGCCCCAGCCCAAAGCCGGAGACGACGACGACTCCCGCAGCGGCGGGGTCGAAGTCGGCGACGAGTGATTCGGCCTCAGGGATGGGCCGGTGGGCGCTGGCGAGACGGCGGTACCCGCCGGCGTGGAGGAAGTCACCGGTCAGTGACCCGTCGGGAGCCAGACCGAAGCGGACGTCGGGGCTCGCTTCGACGGCGCGTACGGCACGGGCGGCGGCGGGTGAGGTGCGCTCCAGTTCGGCGAGATTGAGATCGAGGGTGCTGGGTGGCGCGGCGGCAGGCACAAGTGACTTCCGGACCCCGGATTGGTCCCGGGCGAAAAGTTGATCCATCGGCGTTTGCGGGGGGCGTGGCGGAAAATTGGCTGGGGTGCCCGCTTCACCCCGGGGGTGGAAGCTCCCGGAACCCATCTGCGGGATGGCGAAAGCCCGCCAAGGATGCAGGATGCAAGGACTGCTTCAGAGTTTGGAGGTGCCAACGCCGCAGCCGCTCGATCCGGGCCCGTTGTGGATGCGGATGCTGCTGGAATCGCCCTGGTACGCGGGCGCGATTCTGGCGGTGTTGGCCGTCGTGATGTATGTGGTTCTGAACCGGCTCGGCAAGTTTGCGACGGGTGTCAAAATCGCGGGGGCCCTGGTTTTGCTGGCGGCCGGCTTCATCGTGACGGCGACGATGGTTGAAACCCAGCGGGAGAAGCTGAAGGCCGTCGCAATGCAATTGGTGGGCGCGGTTGCCGCGGGGAATGGTTCCGGAGTGGCCGGTTTGTTGAGCGATGACGCACAACTGGTGTATCACCTCTCGCCGGAGGGCCTCGGAAAGGCGGAGATCGTGGCGTTGGTGGAATCGCGATTCAGCAGCGACCTGCGTGTCAAAGACTGGTCGGTCTTGGAGTCTCAGGCGACGCTGGACGGGCCCGCGGCGGGCCGCGTGCAGATCAAGGTTCGGGTGGTCGGGGCGGAATGGAACGTGCCGAACGTCTCGTGGTGGAGGATCGATCTCGGAAGGCGGGGCGAAAGTTGGGTCGTCAAGGGCATCAGCCCGATCGCGGTCGCCGGGGTGAGAGAGGCGAGGTAACGCGGAGTCGGTGCCTTCCCACGGGTGCGCTACCGACCGCTTGGCCACGATCTCCTCATCGCCTTCCCATTCCCTTCCTGGGGTGCAGGCACGCTGCCACACGGAGCGGGAGGGGACGCGCACGAGTTCACCTGGGTCGGAATCAGGTGTCCAGGGCCGCCGGGATTTTCCACACGAGCCAAGGCGGGAGTTCGCGGATTTTGCCTTCGCGATCGACGGCTCCCAACATCGTCGCAGCGGTGGCGGCGACGAAATCGCACCCTTGGCCGGCCGACTCCACCACGGCCACGGAGTAGGTGTGCTCGATTTTGACGCGGCCGCCGCCCGACCACGCGGTGCGGATTTCGACGATGTCGTCGTAACGGACGGGCTTGCGGTACCGCACCTCAAGTTTGACGATGACGAGGAAGAGGCCTTCGGCCTCGAGGGCGCGGTAACTTTCTCCAAAGGTGCGGAGCAGTTCGGTGCGGCCGACTTCGAGCCAAGGGATGTAGGAAGCGTGGTGAACGACGCCCATGGGGTCGCACTCGCAGTAGCGGACGCGGAGCTGGGTGGAGTGGGTGTTCAAGCGGTCGAGGGGTTGAGTGGAAGCCAATGTGCCATGGTATCACTCGGCACTCGGCACTCGGCACTCGGCACTCGGC
>CAZJXA010000238.1:0-5022 GCA_964549785.1 uncultured Phycisphaeraceae bacterium
GGGCCCGCGCCGGCCCCCACCCCCACCGTTGTTCCCGGTAAAGATGTCATTGAACATCGAGAAGATGTCGTCGACGTTCATCCGGCTGAAGTCGTGCCCGGCCTGCTGGCCGCGGCCGCGCAGCCCCTCATGCCCGTACTGGTCATAGACCTTCCGCTTGGAAGCATCCGAGAGCACCTCGTATGCCTCGGCACACTCCTTGAATTTCACCTCGGCCTCGGCGTCGCCGGGGTTCCGATCCGGGTGAAATTTCATCGCCATGCGGCGGTAGGCGCGCTTGATCTCCTCACCATCAACGGTGCGCTCGATCGACAGAATCTCGTAATAGTCGCGGGTGGTGCGCATTGGTCAGTCGGGGCTGAGGAGGTGCTGCATCGAGTCGTGAAGGCTGCGGATGATGAACGCGGGAAAAAGCCTTGTGCCGCCCGCGTTCGCGTCTTCCAGTGCCGCGAGGTACCGGGCGCGCTGCTCGACACGGATGATGGCGTGCAAGAAGTTGTGGCGCAACAGGTGAAAGTTCATGAAAAGGCGAGCGGTTCGGCCGTTGCCGTCGAAGAAGGGATGGACGGCGGCAAGGTTGTAGTGGAGTTCGGCGGCCCGCACCCCGGGGTGTACGTTCGGACGGACGGAACGTTCGAGGAGCACGGGCATAAGGCGGTCAAAGTCGCGGCTGGGGGGCGGGATGTAGCGAGTGCCCTTGATAAGCACCCGCTCACCACCGAACCGACCGGCGTTGAGTGGATCGATATCCGAAAGCACGCACGCGTGGACGGCAAGTAGATCGTGCTCCGTGATGGAGGAGCCGGGCGGCCGGCCGACGGCCCACTGCTCGACCAGCGCCAACGCGCGGTCGTGATTGCGGGCCTCGTAAATCTCCCGGAGCGATCTGCCACCCTCGGGCGCAATGCCTTCAAGAATGAGCTGAGTCTCACGCAGCGTGAGGGTGCTGCCCTCGATCGCATTCGAGTGATACGTGAGTTCAACTCGGAGGGCCTCGACAGAGTTTGCCGGGATGCGGCCGGCGTCGCGCTCGGCAAGGTATCGGGCGTGACATTGTCCGAGCCGCTCAATCTCGGGAGCGAGAGACGCTGCCGCGTCGTCGAAACTCCGCAGGGGTTCGGGCGGGTCGGGGGTGGTCATGGGATGATCAACACACAAACTTCGCAAGGGAATCGGGCCATGGTGAGAGCCGGGGAGTACTCGTCGTTCTCGGCCCTCATGTGTTGAGCTCAACGAGCGGACGTAGATACTCCAAGCGACGTGATCGACCAAGTTCGCGATGCCCGCAAATCGCTACGAGAGTTGGTGTACCGGTCGTTCCACCAGAGATCGCGTTCGCAACAGCTTCGGCCCCAACACTCTCATAGGAAACCGACTTCTTAATTTCTTCACACGGATTCAAGTACCGCGTTCTCAGTTCACACAGGGCGCCCAAGTGCCGCGAGTCGGGACGAAGTTCAATGCGTTCAATCTCGATCACGTCCCTGCCCGTGTTCGCCATTGAAAGGTGATAACCTTCCGCGTCACGCTTAACGCCAAATAACAACTTCGGCCTGGCCTCTAAAACTCGAAAACATACCGATGCTATCCCGCACACCGCGGTGAGCACTGTTGCTGCCGCGATGATTACGTTTAAAACAAGCATAAATTCTGAACCGTTCATTTTCCACTTTTAGCCGACAGGGCTCCGCCGCACAGAAAGACAAATCTCCGGCCGCGCGTTCCCACGCGGCCGGCATCAATCAGGAAACCGCGCCGACCTCGGCACGGGTGTCGTCCTTCAGCTCCGCGATCAGCACGTTCGTCGTGAGCATCAGCCCGGCCACGCTCGCCGCGTTGATGAGAGCGGTCTTCGCGACCAACGCCGCGTCGATGATCCCGGCCTTCACGAGGTCGGTGTAGTCGCCGGTCGCGGCGTTGAAGCCGTGGCTCGCCACCTTCTGCTCCTTGACCTTCTCGACGACCAGGTCGCCGTCGTACCCGGCGTTCTCAGCGATCTGTCGGCACGGCGCTTCCAGAGCCTTGGCGATGATGTCGAAACCCAGCTTCTCGTCGTCGTTCTTCGCCTTCTTCTTCGCGGCCAGGACGGCCTCCTGCGTGCGGAGAAGCGCGACGCCGCCACCGGGAACAAACCCTTCCTTGGCGGCCGCGCGGGTGCTCTTGAGAGCGTCGTCAACCAAATCCTTGGTGGATTTCATCGCGACCTCGGTAGCGCCGCCGACCGAAATCATCGCGACGCCGCTCGTGAGTTTGGCCAGACGCTCCATGAGTTTCTCACGATCGTAATCGCTGGTCGACTTGTCGTGCTGAGCCTTGATCTGCTCGGCCCGCCCCTTGATCTCGGGCTTCTTGCCGGCCCCTTCGATGATCGTCGTGTCGTCCTTGGTGACAACGATCTTCTTGGCCCGGCCGAGCTCGGAGAGTTCGACCGACTCCAGGTTGCGACCCAGATCCTCGGCGATAAAGGTGCCCCCCGTCAGCACCGCGATGTCCCCGAGCATCGACTTGCGACGATCGCCGAAGCCCGGAGCCTTCACCGCGCAGATTTTCAGCGTGCCGCGGAGCCGGTTGACAACCAGCGCCGCGAGGGCCTCGTTCTCCACCTCTTCCGCGATCAACAGAAGCGGCTTGCCGCCCGCGGCGATCTTGTTCAGCAGCGGAAGCAGGTCCGGGAGATTGGAAATCTTCTTCTCGTAGATCAGGATGTACGCGTCCTCGAGCACCGCCTCCGCCGTCTTCGGGTCGGTCATGAAGTACGGCGAGAGGTACCCCTTGTCGAACTGCATGCCCTCGACATAATCGAGCGTGGTGGTGGCCGTCTTGCCGTCCTGAATCTCGACGACGCCGTCCGCGCCGACCTTCGAGATCGCCTCCGCGATCAGTTCGCCGATCGCCGCGTCGTGGTTGGCCGAAACGGTCGCGATCTTGCGGTAATCGTCCTTGCCCTTGCACTTGGTCGCCATCGCGTCGATGGCCTCGCTCACGGCCTCGGCCGCCTTGATGATGCCGCGCTGCAACTGCACGGGGTTGGCGCCCGCCGCGACATGCCGAAGACCCTCTGTAAAAATGGCCTGCGCGAGCACGGTCGCGGCCGTCGTGCCGTCACCGGCCTTGTCCGCGGTTTTCTTCGCGACCTCGTGAACCATCTTCGCGCCCATCGCCTGGAAGGGCTCGGGAAGGTTCACCTCCTTGGCGACCGAAACGCCGTCCTTCGTGATGTGCGGGCCGCCATAGGACTTCTCAATGACAACGAAGCGGCCCGACGGCCCCATCGTGCACTTGACGGCGTCGGCCAGGCGATCCACACCCTTCTTCATTTCGAGTAGGGCGGAATCGGAAAACATGATCTGTTTGGTGGACATGGGAATCCTTCGGAAGGCACTAGGCACTCGGCACTAGGCGATAGGAAAAGGCGGGGGAGAGGCACTAGCCAAAGCTGGGAGAGGGACTCGCGACTCGGCACTGGCGACGGGCCGGAAAGGCATTGGCACTATGCGGAATGCGTTCTGGGTTCGAGGCTGGTGTGTTGCCTTTACCCCGAGTGCCCAGTGCCGAGTACCTGCCGTCTCAGCCGTTGATGACGCCGAGCAGTTCCGTCTCTCGCATGATCAGGTGCTTCACGCCCTTGATCTCGACTTCGGTTCCGGCGTACTTGCCGAACACGACCGTGTCGCCGGTGCGCACCGACATCTCGCCGCGCTTCCCGTTATCCAGGCGCTTGCCCGGGCCCGTGGCCACAACCTGGCCCTTGACCGGCTTCTCCTTCGACGACTCCGGCAGGAAAATGCCGCTGGCGGTCTTGGTTTCGGCTTCGCTGGGCTTGACGAGGACGCGATCTTCGAGTGGCTTGACAGACATGGAAAACTCCTGAAAAAAGGCGTGAAACGTTGAATCAGCCCCCGCTCAGACTTCGGCGGAGGGTTTGGTAGCGCCAACCGGAACGGGAGCGGGCCTGAACTTTTCGATCATGAACTGGACGACAATCGGGAGCACCGATACAGCGATAATCCCGAGAATGACGAGCTCAAAATTCTTCTTCACAAACGCGGTCTGCCCGAAGGCGTGGCCCGCGCCGACGCAAACGGCGACCCACAAAAAGGCTCCGACGATGTTGAACCAGATGAACCGGCCATAGTCCATCGCGCCCGCACCCGCGACAAACGGAATGAAGGTGCGGACAATCGGCACAAAGCGGGCCATGATCACGGCCTTGCCGCCGTGTCGCTCGTAGAAGGCGTGGGCCCGGTCCAGGTGCTGCTTCTTGAAACCCTTGGCCAGCAGTTTTCGCCAGAGCGGCGCGTCCGCCGGGCAGACGCCGTCGCTGCGGAACACGCGCGGCCCCACAAACTTCCCCACGTGGTAGTTGACGGCGTCGCCGATGACCGCCGCTACGAAAATAACAATCGACACCGTCCACACGTTGATCGGCTTCTCATCACTGGCGGCCAGGGCGCCCGCGGCAAAGAGCAGTGAATCGCCCGGCAGAAACGGGAGCACCACCACGCCCGTTTCAAGGAAAATGATCGCGAAGATAAGCCCGTACACCCACCACTCTCCGTGTTCAGAAGTGAACGCAGCGAGGTGCTTGTCAACGTGCAGGAAGATGTCGAGCAGTTTCGACATGGATCAAAATCAGACTTTCGGACGGCCCGCACCGCCGCCACCGCCGCCAAGACTCTTGGCGGATTTGTGAGCGTGGTGACCCTTATCCGGTCGGTGTGCTGCAACCGAGTCGGCCTCTTTCTTCTCTTCCTTGGTCTGTTCCTTGGCGTTGAGGTCGATGCTGTTCTTCTTCGCGGGCTGGGCGCCCGACGCCCCCGTCCCGAGGCGGTTAAAAAGGTCATTGGGCTTGGGCATGATGCGATCCTTTGTCCGACAAAGCAGTTTCAGTGCCGAAAATCCGGACTTGATTTCCAACCTATCAACGGAAGGTCGAGACACCCCAAGCCCTGGCCTGGCCGAGGGCATGCGGTCCTTTAGAACCCCATCCCACCCATGCCGCCCATACCACCCATACCACCC
>CAZJXA010000239.1:0-4972 GCA_964549785.1 uncultured Phycisphaeraceae bacterium
GACGCCGTAATTCCGACTCTCGCAGTAGCGTCCCACAGTTTTTGGTCACACTCAATTGATTATCTCCGCCGACGACGGGCGCGTCCTGCCCTTCCGCATGCTCAGCGACGGCGTGCGCAACATGCTGGCCATGGTCGCCGACATCGCCTACCGCGCGGCCGTGCTCAACCCGCAGCATGGTGCCGAGGCTGCCCGCGCTACGTCCGGCGTCGTGCTCATCGACGAGATCGACCTGCACCTGCACCCGAAGTGGCAGCGCCGGGTCGTTGATGATCTGCGCCGCACCTTCCCGCGCATCCAGTTTATCGCTACCACCCACTCGCCTTTCATCGTCCAGTCGCTGCGCCCCGGCGAGCTGATCAATCTCGATGGCGAGAATCAGGCCGCCTACGCTGACAAGAGCATCGAGGATATCGCCGAGCAGGTGATGGATGTCGAGGTTCCGCAGCGTGGTGAGCGCTACCAGGAGATGATGGCGGCGGCCAAAAAATATTATCGAGTATTGCAGTCGGGCAAGCATGCGCCGCCCGACCAGGTTGAAGCCCTCAAGCGCCGCCTTGACGAACTGTCCGCACCCTTCAGCGACAACGTGGCCTACCACGCCTTCTTAGAGATGGAGCGTGAGGCCGCAGGTCTGGGCGAAGAGAAGTCATGAGGCCGGTCGAGCGCGGCCCCATCCCCAGCGCCCCCGATGGTGCGCCTCGTGTCTTTGCAGAACACCAAGACGCGCGGGCGGATCTGATCGCCCACCTCGGCGAATACTGCTCATACTGCGAGATGCAGCTCGACGCCTCGCTGGCCGTCGAGCATGTGCAGCCGAAGAAGGGGCCGGGCGCGCAGCCGCACCTGGCCCTCGACTGGGGCAATTTCCTGCTTGGCTGCACCAACTGCAACTCCACCAAGGGCCACCGCGCGATCGTCATTGATGACTACTACTGGCCTGATCGCGACAACACCCTGCGCATGCTGGTCTACAAGGAGGGCGGCATCGTACAGCCGCACCCCGATCTCACACCAGACGTGCAGGAGCGCGCCCGGCGCACCATCGAGATGGTCGGGCTCGACAAAAACCCGCTCAACGACCCGCAGGCTAGCAATCGGCGCTGGAACAACCGGCGCGAGGCGTGGGACATGGCCGAGCGCGCCCGGCAGCGGCTCGCCGCCCACGACACCGAGCGCATGCGCGACCAGATCGTAGAGACCGCCCAGGCCAAGGGCTACTGGTCGGTCTGGATGACCGCCTTCGCCGACGACGCCGACATGCGCCAGCGCCTGATCACCGCCTTTCCCGGCACGGCCATTGCCTGCTTTGATGAGCACGGCCTTGTAGTCACACGTCCTGGAGGGCGCATCTGAACATTTGATCCATGCTGCCCTTGACAATGGGCTGCTTCGCGGATTAAAGTATACAGTAGTCATCAGCCTATCACCCCAGGGGTGATGAATGAAATTGACTTTCTCTGCGCGGCGCGCTATACTGAGATGCAGCCCCGCGCGCTACTCAGGGCTGTCCCATGCGCTTTCGCTTTACCGACAAAAAGCTCCAGGCGCTCTACACCGACGAGACCGGCGCCGAACAGTATGAGCGCAGTACGGTCACTGGCTTCTTCCGAGTCATGGCCATCATCAAAAGCGCGCCCGACTCTCGCGACTTCTACACATTCAAGTCACTGCACTTCGAGAAGCTGAGCGGCGACCGCGCCGGGCAGCACTCGTTTCGGCTGAACAAGCAGTGGCGCCTGATCGTCCGCATCGAGCGAGACGACCAGGGCCAGGAACTCGTCATCATTGAGATCGAAGACTACCACTAGGCCACCGGGAGGGGCACCGGTATGAGCGACACCCTACAACCGGCCCGCGCCGTATCGCCGGGCGAGATCATCGAGCTGGAGCTGGAGGAGCGGGGCTGGTCCCAGCGCGATCTGGCCGAGATTATGGGGCGACCGCCTCAGGCGATCAGCGAGATCGTGCGCGGCACCAAGCAGATCACCCCAGAGACCGCGCTAGAGCTGGCGCAGGCATTTGACACCTCGGCTGAGGTCTGGACGAACCTGGAGGCAAACTACCGCCTCCAGGTTGCTCGTCGGCGGAGTAGCAACGGCGCGTCCGGCATTGCGACCCGCAGCAAGCTCTACAGCCTGCTCCCCATCGCCGACCTTGTGCGCCGAGGGTGGCTGCAGGCGACTGCGACCGCTGAAGAGCTGGAGCGCGATGCGCGGCGGCTACTGGGCGGCGACCCTGAGGCCATGATTGCGGCGGTGAGCCTGCGCCACAGCAAGGTGCGTGGCCCCGAGTACGGCGCCCAGGTCGCCTGGGTGGCGCGTGTGCGCCAGCTCGCACATGATCAGGCGGTGCCGCCCTTCAGCCGCGAGCGCCTGGCAGACGCCATCCCTACCATTCGCCAGCTAGTGGCGACGCCCGAGCAGGTGGCTGAGGTTCCACCGCTGCTCCAGTCGCTTGGCGTGCGCTTTGTCGTCGTGCCGCAGCTGCCGAAAACCTACATCGATGGCATGCTCTGCGACGCCGACAGCGCACCAATCATTGGGCTCACCCTGCGCTATGACCGGATCGACGCGTTCTGGTTCACCCTCATGCACGAACTGGCGCATCTTATCCTGGGGCACCGTGCGCTGCATCTTGATAACCTTGATGACAAGGAGCAGCGCCGGGATGCCCAAGAGATAGCGGCGAACCAGCAGGCGCGGGCCTGGCTGCTCGACCAGAGTGCCCTGGCAACTTGGGTACTTCGCACCAAGCCTTACTTCGGTCGTCAAGCTATCGAGCGTTTCGCCGCCGCCCAGCATACCCATCCAGGTGTGGTGCTTAGCCAGCTGATGTTCGACGAGACGGTGGGCTACAAGCACCTGCGCACGCTGTTGGTGAAGGTGAGTCCGTATCTGGCGGCGTGGACGGACTCCGCTGCACTGTAAGGGGGCGCTATGATTGAGTCGTTCCACATCGCAAATTTCAAGAGCTACCGCGATGCGACCCTCCCCCTAGCCCCACTGACCCTGCTGATCGGCGCGAACGCCTCGGGCAAGAGCAATGCTATCGAGGCGCTCCGCCTGCTTGCCTGGCTGGCGCAAGGAAGACGGCTGACCGAAATCCTGAAGAGCGTCCAGTCGGAAGAGTTTGCTATTCGCGGCCAGGTGACTGACATGGCCTACAATGCTGCACCAACGTTCACGCTGGGCTGCACCGTGTCTGATCCACAGGTCGTAGAGTGGAGCGCGCTTGAGCTCACCATTGCGATTGGTGAGACTGATATGCGCATCCGCGAGGAACAGATCACCAGTGTTGATGAACGTTTCCCGCTCTACCGGGTGGAGCCCAGAACCGACCCGTACAGCCACGACCTTCAGGTCTCCTATAACAACTTCGCACGTGGAGGGAAGAAACCGCGTATTGTTGCGACTGATCAGCAGGCGGTCTTCACTCAGTTGATCACCCCAGCGCGCTTCGGCAGCGAACATATCCAGGCCCAGAAGGTGATACCCCGAGTAACGAAAACCTATCAGACGTTACTGGAGCAGATCCTCTTTCTCGACCCCCACCCACGCCAAATGCGTGCTTACAGCTCGATAGTCGATGTAAGCCTGAGCAGTAATGGCGAAAATGTGTCGAGCGTCCTCTATGATTTGGTGCGCCGACAGCGACGCCATGATCAGGTGCTCGACTTTATCCGGGCGCTGCCAGAGCAGGATATCCGCGCGATCACCTTCGTCGAGACCTCGCGCAATGAGGTGATGGTACAGCTCACCGAGACCTTCGGCGGGCGTGATCAAATTCGCGACGCGCCGCTGCTGTCTGACGGCACACTGCGCGTGCTGGCGATTGCAGCCGCGCTGCTCTCTGCGCCCGAGGGCTCACTGGTCGTGATTGAAGAGATCGACAACGGGGTACATCCAAGTCGTGCCCAGCTGCTGCTAAAGAATATTCAGCGTGTTGCGCGTGCGCGCCGGCTCAATGTGCTGTTGACCACGCACAATCCCGCCCTCCTCGACGCGCTCCCACTTGAGGCGATCCCTGATGTTGTCTGCTGCTATCGAGATCCGGCTGAGGGCGATAGCCGCCTCATGCGGCTCGAAGATCTCGCTACCTACCCGGAGCTGATCGCCCAGGGCTCACTTGGCGATCTCGTGACGAGCGGAGTCCTCGACCGCTTCTTGAAGAGCCGACAGACACCCGATGAGCGTCGTGCGGGCGCCCTGGCCTGGCTGGCCACTCTTGAAGCTGGGAAGAGCGAGGTGTGAGTATCTGCCTGATTGACACCAGCATCTTCTGCAATGTGCTTAATGTGCCTAATCGTAATCAGCAGCGCGACGAGGTTGTAGAGCAGCTTAGACAGCATATTGCGGCAGGCGTCACGCTGCTCCTCCCAGTGACTGCGATCATTGAGACGGGTAACCATATCGCACAGCAGGGCGATGGGCGCGTGCGGCGCACCGTTGCAGCATGTTTTGTGGATCAGGTGCAGCAAGCTCTTAATGGAACGGCTCCATGGGTAACCACACCCTCGCTCGATCTACAACTCGTACGTGGCTACATCGATACATTTCCAGATTATGCGATGCGAGAAGTTGGGATGGGCGATCTCTCAATTATCAAAGAGTTTGAGCGCCAGTGCGCACTGAATCGTATGCGCAGGGTCTTCATCTGGTCAACGGACGGTCATCTGGCGGCGTACGACCGGGTTCCATAGACGGGAGCGCCCATGCCTGATCTGCCCAATGAGTACACCCAGGTTGAGCGGCCGCTGATCGAACAGCTCCAGCTGATGGGCTGGCAGCACATCACCGGCGACACGGAGGTGCCCGACTTCACCGAGCGCAGCAGTTTCCGCGAGGTGCTGCTGGCCGGGCGGCTGCGGGCGGCCCTGCGGGCGCTCAACCTGGGTGAGGATGGACAGCCCTGGCTCGACGATGGGCAGCTCCGCCCGGCGCAACGCTGGTGCTGGAGAACCTCACCGACA
>CAZJXA010000240.1:0-4963 GCA_964549785.1 uncultured Phycisphaeraceae bacterium
TCAACGCGGGTGCGGAAACGTTGGCGCAGCCATTCGTGCAATCCTGGCGCCAGGAAGCCGGGATGTCCCATGGACTTCAGCAGGCGGCAACCAGCGTGGGGGCTGCGTTCCTGTTCGGCTTTGGCGTCGATGCGGGGGTGCGTGGCGCGTATCGCGGGATCAAGAACAGGCTCAATCGAACAACGCCGGAGCCGACGCCTGACGGGAGTGTGCCGCCGGCGGGCCCAGGCGAGCCGCCAGCGCCGTATCGTGCACCGCCCGATGATCCCCTAGCCGCCCTCGACGAAGCCGCTCAGCGAGCTCCTGAGGGCTCGCTGCTGCGTCGTGCGATTGACGGAGATGACGAAGCGCTAGCAAACTTGGCCGAGCAGACGGGTGCGAGATCGGATCCGGCTGTGCGCGGTGCCCTGCAAGAGCTCGAGCACGATCTGAAGTGGGGAACCCCGCCCGATATCGATCGGGGCGAACACCTGGAGCGTATGGCGGCGGCCATGCAGCGCAGCCTGGACCCGGAAGCGCCGCCGATCGGTGACGCCGCCAGGTATACGGCACCAGCCCGTGAGAGACCCGACTTGTCGGGCAATGCGGCGCCAGGCTCGGCTCAGGTGGTCGAGGGCAAGCCAGTGACGTTCCGGGAGATCGAACCTGCAAAGGTTGCGACCGATCCCGACGGGCTTCAGCTTGGCGGCAGTGGCGTCGCAGTGGCTTTCGAGCGGGTCGATGGCTCATTCGTATTGCAAGGCCGTGCGCGTCAGGCCGAGGCGGCCGGTCAGAAACCCGTCGCCTATGTGTTCCGTGAGGCCGACGGCTGGACGCTGGACGATGCGCGAACGGCCGCTGCCTATCAGAACCTGAAGGAGCTCTCGGCGTCGCCCCTCGACATGGCGATCGTCATGCGCAACAAGCCCGAGCTCGTCGACGGATCGCTGCCCCTGTCGGACTATAAGATGCGCCAGGCGACGGGCCTCGCGAAGCTCAGTCCCGACGCCTTCAACAAAGTTGTCGCCGGCGAGATCCCAGCCAATCACGCGGCTATCGTCGGCGACCTGGTCTCCAATACCAGCCGGCATTCGAAGCTGGTGACGGATTTGGGCCGCGCCGATCTCAAAAGCGCTCAGCAAGTGCGGCTCTTCCTGGGTCAATTGCTGGCCGAGCCGACTGCCGTCGACATTCATGCGACGCGGTTCGGAGCGCACGCTGCCGTGCGCGAGCTGTTGCCGGAGCGGACGCAGGTCCTCGACAGTGCCTTGAAGGCTCTGAAGGTCGACAAGCGGGTGTTTTCGCTGCTCGAGCGCGAGGCGGGCCGGATCGAGCAAGTCGGCAACGTTCTCGAGCGCGAAGCCAACGTCGAGAAGGCGGAGCTCGCCGAGAAACTGAGCACATTGGTCGAGCGCCTGGCGCAGGTGCCCGGCCGCGTTTCGGATCTGCTGCAGGAAGCGGCGCTGGCGGTGAATTCAGGCGTCAAGCCGAAGCTCGCCGCCGGTGCATTCGCCCGCCAAGTGGCGACGATCCTCGAGCGCGAAGGCCTAGGCGGCCTGCTCAAGGAACGGGGCGGAAGCACCGCACTTGCCCCTCACCGGATCGACGATCCGTTTGGTGCCGAAGCAAAGGCGCAGGCCGATCGTCTGCAGAATGCCGCCAACGAGAACGAAAAAGATCTACTGCATTCGATCGATAACTTCGGCGATCTGCCAGAACGCGATCACGCCGATATGCTGATCACACTTGGCCAGACCTATGAGGTTAAAGGTGCAGTGGCCGACAGCGCTGCCCGGACCATCGAGCGGTATCGGGACGTTATGCCAGATGAGGTTTCTGTCGGCACACTACTGAGGATCAGCCCCGTTAAGGACATCGAGTTCCGGGGCAAGCCAGACGTCTTTGTGAAGGCCGTTTTTCAAGACATTCGCGGCGGTGAATTCACTCTGGAAGGACCGTGGTCATACCTTCGGAACCTTCAGGCGACCTGGCGCCCCAGCCGTAACGCGATCGCGTTCTTCCATTACGGCCTGCCGGAGGTCGACGGTGGCGCCGGCAAAATCGCCGAGCAACTCGTCGGCACCCTCTTCCACGAGTTGGTCCATGCTTACCGGGCGCTTCGTTTGATCAGTGACCGGGACTGGAAGCTTCTTGTCGGGCATGCGGAAAAGCTCCGTGTTCTTGAGATGGGAACGAGCGAGTTTTTCACGAAGACGGCTCGGCCATGGCTTGCTGAAGCTGGGGACATCGAAACGATCCGATCCGTCTACAGGCGCCAGTATAGCACACATCGTGATCCCGCCTCTTCGATTGAAGAAGAAGGCGTGTCGCACATGCTAGAGCTGCTGCAACACGGGGCCTTAAAAGGTTCCGACATTGAGCCAATTCGAGCGGTCCTGGACAAAGTTTTCAATGGACGATTGGAGACGGCCATTCCGGCCGCCAATGAGAACGCGCCAGCTATGTTCGCGTTCGCCGGCGAGCGCGCGAAAACTGCGAACCTGCAGCGGCTCGAGCAGGCGCAGGGCATGGAGCGCGCCGGCGTAGACTACTTCGAGATCCGCAAGGCGACCGGCTGGGAGCGCGGCGCCGACGGCAATTGGAAGTTCGAGGTCTCGGATAAGGACGCGCAGCTGAAAGGGCGAGCGGCCAAGATCGCAAGCGGTCAATTCGAGACGCGCACCGTTGCCGGGCGGGCGGACGAGATCATCGACAACCCCCTCGTCTTTGAAGCGTATCCCGAGCTCATGAAGTTTCGGGTCGAGGTCCACCACCACAAGGGCAAGCCGGCGTCTGGGTCGATCGACCAGGATGCGCGATTAATCAAGGTGACGGCGCCGTCGGCGGCGCAGGCGATCCAGAAAATTGCTCATGAGCTGCAGCACGCGATCCAGCGCAAGGAAGGATGGGCCGAGGGCGGCAGTCCAGTCGTCATTGCCGGGATGGTGCGCCGCGCCAAGGCCGACGTTGATGCTGCGGCTGGTGGGATCCTCGATCGGGTTGCGGCGCTGGAGGCGGCCGGCGACGACGCCAGCGTCGGATCTCTCGTGCGCCAGCTTTCCGATCTGAAGGCGCAGCGCGACGAACTCAACGCGCTCGATTGGGTAACCCTTTACAAGCGCCTCGCCGGCGAGGTCGAGGCTCGCAACGTCGAAGCTCGCATTGGCTTCCAGCGTGCGGAACGCATCGGGATATCGATGCGCTTCACCGAAGACGTCGCGCGGCCGGAGCAGATCATCTTCGCCGGCGCGCGTCGGCAGTTGTCGGATGAATGGGAGGCCGATTATTGGGCGGAACTCGCCAATCAGTCGCACGGTATTGAACAGGCGATCGCCAATAGGGGCGGGCCTGCGCGACCGCTGCGGGACGTGCCGGCGAGTGAAATCGAGCGCGCGGCAGCGGACCTTGGCAAGAAGGTCGCGGCGCTCGAACTGAAGCTGTGGAAGGCTGGCAACTCGACGGCCGAAATCGCGGCGGCGATCAAGGCGCAGTTCGGCTTCGACGTGGACGCTGAGACGATCGCCCGCGGCCAAGTCTGGTGGCGAATTGATCAGCTCGTGTCATCACGCAGGGCGGTCCAGTGGACGCCTGAAGGGCTCGCCGAAATCGGACGTCTTTATAAGGAAGGAAAATCGATTTCCGAAATCGCGACACACATGTCAACCGTGCTCGGTCGACCCGTATCGACCTACGCAATCGATGGCCAATTGAGGCGGGTCGTCTCGCGCACGCGGGTGGCGAAAGTTGATGACGTCTGGAACGACACGCTAAATCTGGAACTCGAGCGGCTCTACACGCAGTCGCGGGCCGACTTTCCCAGCTACTTGAGAGATCTGATGGCGGAGAAGAAACACTCGCAACGCACGCTGTCGCGCGCTTCTGGTGTGTCAGAACCGAAAATCTCTCAGATCCTCGCAGGACAGATCAATGCCGGTCCTGTAACGCTGCGACGTTTGACCGACGCGCTTGGCGTGGACGCGCCCAAACAGTTTGACAGGGTCGATCCCGATCTCGGGGTCATCGCGACTGCATTGTCGAAGTTGGCGGGCCGGAAAATTACTCCGAGCCAGATCAGAACCCAGGTCGTGCGTTTAAAGATTAGCAAGCAAGCTGGAAGAGAAAGCGCATCTGGACAGCCGCGAGTTTGGACGTCGGAAATGCTCGATGTCCTGACGTCTGAAGATATCGAAGGGCTGAGCTACAACCAGATTGCGCTCATGCTGTCGACGCGGTTCGACACCGATATCACGCGCAATGCGGTCTCGGGAATCATGCATCGCGTAAAGGCTGAGAAGATGCGAGCGGCGTTCCGCGAGCGTGCGGCTGATCTCGACATGGCCGATCGGACGAAACACCTGGGTGACGTGGTGGAGGCCTGCAAGAAATGACGATCCAGAATTGCTTGGCGAACGGCGTCGCCGGCGGCGAGATCACGCAAGATGAAGCCGACGCGATGGCGCGCCTGCATGCGGCGCTGACGCAGCACTACGGCAATACGAACCAGGCGACGGCCGAAATCGCTGCGCGGCTGATGAACCAGGCCGCACAGCAACGTCGTGCTGGCCTCTTGGCTGATGCAGCCCGCCAACGCGTCGAGGGCTTCGTCACCGCCTATCGCAACGCTCGTGGTGAACCAGATCCGGCTGCCGCCATGGTGGCCTTAATCGAGCACAACGGACTGGTGCAGATGCCAGCCGGTATGAGCTCGGTCGTCGGCAGGTCGAATGCCATCATGGGCCTCGCTCAAGGGCAGCTAGAGGAACTCCTGCATGAGTTTCGGCGGACCTGGGTCACCGGCCAGACCCGCAATACGGCTCGCCTCGAAAACCTCGTGCGCGAAGCGGCAGGGCAAGGCACGGGTGATCCCGCTGCAGCTGGCTTTGCCCGGGCGTGGCTGCAGGTCGCCGAAGATCTGCGGTCGCGGTTCAACGCCGCCGGCGGCGCGATCGGACAGTTGAACGGATGGTTCTTGCCCCAGGTCCAT
>CAZJXA010000241.1:0-4876 GCA_964549785.1 uncultured Phycisphaeraceae bacterium
CCGCCCGCCTCACGCCGTCTCGCTCTCCTGTCGCCGCGCGGCGGCCCGCAATTGCAACGCCCGCTCGGTGATCCCGAGGCGCGACGCCGTTTCCTTGACGCTCCCCGTCTCCGCGTGCGTCAGACGAATAGCGGCTTCCTCCGCCGCACGCCCGATCTCCTTGAGCGTTTCACCACGTCGCAGCGCGACCCGAACCGCTTCCTCCCAACCGCCCGCACCCTCCGCCCCGCTCGGCAGAAGTTCACTGACGACCGCATCGCCCGGACTCAGCGCGCCGGAGACACACTCGTCACCGCCTATCTCCGCGTGCGGACGCTCTTCCGGCGGAATGTCCCCCACCGTGATCGGCCCCCGGCCGGTGTGCCGCTGCCGCACCGCCTGCACGAGGCGCCGGAGGTCGCGGACGTTTCCCGGATACGCCCTTGATTCCAAGTAGGCGCTCACCGAAGCGGTGAAACGCAGTGCCCCTTCTGCCCCCACGCCCGCACCGATCCCGAAGCCGAGGAAGTGTTCCGCGAGCACTCGGATATCACCGCCGCGGGACCGCAAGGGCGGCAGACAACACGTGACGCCCGCGATCCGGAAATAGAGGTCGCTTCGGAACCGCCCGGCTTCGACTTCCGCCACCAAGTCCCGGTTTGTCGCGCACACCAGACGAAACTCACTCGTGTGCCAGGTGTTGCCGCCCACCCTCTTGTACGCCTTCTCCTGCACCACGCGCAGCAACTGAGCCTGGAGCGCCAGCGGCAACTCTCCCACCTCGTCCAGAAAGAGCGTCCCTCCGTGCGCCAAGGCCACCGCTCCGTCTCGAGCCCGATCCGCGCCCGTGTATGCGCCGCGTTCGTGCCCGAACAATTCACTCCCCGCCAGGTCTCGAACAATGGTCGTGCAATCCACCGTGACCAGGTCGGGCGTCACCCCTTTGGGCCGCCGCTCCCGCGCCAAGGTGTGGATCAGCCGCGCCGCCAGTTCCTTGCCGGTGCCCGTTTCCCCGGTCAGCAAAATCGGTGCATCCCCGAAGAGGGCCGCTCCGACGATGTTCCGCAGGGCCCCCCGCCACGCCGGGCTCCGGCCGATGAGGTTTTCCCTCACCAGGCGCGAGTCGACTGTCGCCTCGATCGCGGCCCAATGAGCGGCCCTCTCGACGATCGCCGCCTCGGGCCGTTCCATCTCATCCCAGCCGAAGGCATCGCTGGCTCCTGCCGCGAGCAGTTTCCATACGCCGGAGGCACCCAGCTTCAGGCCCGGCGCCACAATCGCGAGGACCTGCCTCTCCGCGCCATGCGCGAGCGCCGCCAGCATGTCGATCGTGTCGCGCCCGGCGTCCGCGACGAGGGCCACCACCGTCCCGTATTCCTCCATCGAATGACTGACGGCGGCGCCCGCCCCGCGCAGGGCCTCGGCGACCCTCCCGACGGCCTCGGGAGTGCAAGCGCTGAGCGGGTGCAGCGAAACAGACGGCACGGGCGCGAAGTCTCCTCACAACGGGCGAGAGGTGACGCCATCCGTGGCGTTTGCAAGGCCGTTTTGGAGCCGGGGCGGCGGACCACCGGCCCAATTGAGTAACGCGTCGACGACCCCGCGAAGCCGGAACCCAAACGTCGAGCCTTCCTAAAGAAAGCACCGCTACGCCTCAGCCGGCGCGGCATCGTCCGGTATTCTCGTTGTTTTTGTCGAGACCGTCAAGGAATTATCGCTGCTTGAGGCCAGTTCACATTCCGTACGGGGCTTGACATCGCGGGACCGTTCCGCGCCGAGCAAGGTTCGCAACTTGGGAGATTCCTTTGCGCACCTTGATATTGGCCATTTTCTACCTAGAAAATCGCAAGGTGCGCAAGGTGCGCAGGTTCTTGTGTATGGACCACGTTGGAGAGTTATTGGACGTTTGGTCCGGGATTGGGGCGGGGAGGGCGCATGGGAAGAAGCTTGGGATCGGAAGCCCAGCGTCGCGGCGGCGAGGGTGATGAGGTTGTGAAAGAGCCGGGGTGAACGAGCAAGGTATCGGATTGCCGCGGGAGTGCAAGGGGTGAGGGCGGGAATCCGGACGATCGACCGAAATGGGGCGCGGCGGCGGGCGATCAAGTCAGCCGCCTCCTGAACGCACTTCGTCGAGGAAGAGTTTGAGTCGCTTGCGGACAAATTGAACACCTGCGGCGACGTCCGCGGCACCTTTGTATCCAAGCGTCGTTGCCAGATGTTGGAGTGGCACGCGATCGACATTCGAGCGCGCGGGGCGGAGTTCGCACGCCTCGTAAGCCTCCCAATGACGGACCAGCGCGGGGTTACGTGAAAAATGAGCCTTGGCCCGGCGCAACGCCTCCGCGAGTTCGGCGTGCTTCCACGTCCGCTCGAACGCCATTTCGGGGGTGTCACCCGGTCTGATGGCCGTCGTCACTTCGCCGAAGTCGGAATCGATATCGAGATGAGCGATTTTTCCGCCTCGAACCGCGGTGCGCCTGCCGAGGTCGATCAGATACCTCTTGAGTGCCGTCAAGAGCAGAGTACGGAGCCGCCCACCGCTCGCGATGAACAACAACTCCCGCTCGACGAGAACGTCTGCAAAGAAAGATTGGGTCGCATCGGCGGCGTCGGTTCCGTTCCGGCCGCTGGTTCGTAAGAAAGAATAGACCGGGGGCCAATAGATGCGGGCGAGTTCGGCCAAGGCTGCGGCGCGGTCGTCCCCGCTCGATCCTTGCAATCGTTCCACCAACGACCATCGGGTCGTCTGGAACTTCGCACCCGTTTGTTCAAGGTCCGTCACACCCATCTCTGAACCCCCCACTGAAGCGCGCCGCGTTCGTCTATGTTACACGAAATCCTGCGTTGATACACTGTTGTCCGAACCCCAAATTTGCACCGATGGCCCGGTGAAAGGAGCGGAATGCCGAAACGACCTTCCGATCCGGTGCTGCAACTGACGCCTGAAGCCGCTGATCGGGTGTTGGAGTCGCTGGATTCCATTCCGTCGTCCGAAGAGTTTTATCGGGCTGACGCCCCGATGGTTGCGGGCTACACCATTGATCGGGTCGTCGGGAGGGGTGGCGAGGGGAGCGTGTACAAGGCCTTCCGCGATGGTTCGGATCGGCCGGTGGCGTTGAAGATTATTCGGGATGTAGCCGGGCGGGGCGGATTGAAGCGGGTGTTGCGCGAAGTCGAGATTCTTGAGGCGATGAAACTCCCGAATGTGCCGCGAATCCTCGATTACGGCGAGCAGGATGGCGCACTCTTTATCGCCGAGGACTTCGTTGAAGGTCAACGGATCGATGATTGCTGTGCCCGCTCCGAGCATGGGGTTTTGAAGTGCGCGGTTGAACTGCTGGTGGCGGCCGCCCGGGCGGTTCAATCCATCCATGAACGCGGCGTCATCCATCGCGATCTCAAACCGGGGAACATTCTCGTTACTCCTGCGGGTGACGTGATGATTGTCGATTTCGGCATCGCGTTTCTGCAAGACGCCCCCGCCGACACGATGTCCGTCGTGGCTTCGCCCGTCGGCACACTGGCCTTCATGGCACCGGAGCAGGCCCGGGGCGGGCGCGAGGGCGTTTCGACACGATCGGACGTCTATGGGCTGGGCGCGACCGCCTACATGTTGCTTACGGGGCACACGCCTCACGACACACAGACCACGATGTTCGAGGCGATCCATCGGATCGGGACCGATTCGGCGCGCGAGCCGCGAACACTCCGGGCGGACCTGCCGAAGGATCTGGCGGCCATCCTCAGCAAGGCGTGCGCCGCCGACCCGGCGGGGAGATACGCGAGCGCGGCCGATTTTGCGGCGGACTTGGAACGGTGGTTGAAGGGCGACCCGGTGGAGGCGACGACGCCGGGGCGATGGCGGCGGAGCGTCCGGTGGGTCGGGAAGCGGCCCAAGACGACCTCGTTGATCGCGAGCGTCATGATCGCGGCGATTGCAATTGCCTCCGCGTACTTTGCCATCTGGTGGGGCCTGAGGAAGCCGCATTCAGTTGAATCGGATCGCGATTCGACGCGGCTGCGGTCGCGAGCCGGGGCCATCCTGCACGAATGGCAACACCCGCACGGGCGGAACCGTCACGTGAAACTCTTGAAGGTTCACCGTGACTTTGGCGGCAGACCGTTGGTGGTCATGGGAGTCAGTGACGAGGAACAACCCGGACTGTTCGTCTATGACGCAGCGCAACTCAACGCAGACCCGCTCTGGACCAGCGGCTTTGGGCCGGACCGGTTCACGGTGCCCTTGGGGGGGCTGAGCGAGTTCGTTCCGCAGATGCTCGTGTATGGCGTCGATGCCTTCGACCTTTTCGAGAATCTTCCGGGCGACGAACTCGTCGTGTTCCATGCAGACCGGTGGAAAGGGGCGTCGGCGATTCGCATCTACGACCTGGCTGGAAAAGTTCTGTACGAGGCGTGGCACACAGGACACGTTTTCAAGACGGTCTGGCTTGAAAGTGAGCGCACGCTGGTCTTTCTGGGTGATAACAGCGAAGTCACCTGGAGGTGCAGGGGCGTGGAGGGAGTTCAGCGTCAATGGCCGACCGTGCTCTTCTCGCTGAAGCCTGAACTCGGAACGACCCCCGGTTGGATAGCCACCCCGTCCCGTCCCGGGACCACCACCCCGGGTTTTTATAAGTGTGTTTTCCCGGCTTGGGTCCGCGATGACCACTGGAACGAAAAGTTCGGCTTCGGACTTATCCAGTCCGCGGACCCCATCGTGCGCTTCCAGGTGACGGTGGGGAACGTACAGATGTCTGTTGACCGCGACGGGTTGGAGGTTTCACGGAGAGTCTATCAGAGCATGAGCCAAGCCACTGACCTGGAAGCGCGTCACCCGATAACGACCGAAACCGCGGCCTTGGGAGACCTGCCGCCGATCGTCGCGGGGTGCGAGTAG
>CAZJXA010000242.1:0-1316 GCA_964549785.1 uncultured Phycisphaeraceae bacterium
CGCCCCCCTCGGACCATCGATGGACATTTCCCGCCACCCCCACCGCCGCACCGCCAGTGCCGCCGCGACAGAACGCCGCTGCCGAAATTTCGTGCGACGCAGACAGCGGCTCGGAAATCAACTTCCCATCCACGCTCCATACCCGAGCCGCACCGTCCGCGCCGGCCGTCAAAATCCGGCTGCCGTCGGCCGAAAATTCGACGCTCTGAATCCGCTCCAGATGCGCGTGGGGAACCTCTATCACGGGATCACCGGCCGCGATCAGGATGGACAGCGTTCCCTTGTCATCGCCCCACGCGACCGCCCCGAGCGTGCTACAAGCAACCGCCGCGGCTGTCTCGCGCGAACGAGCGATCCGTCCGAGCCAAGGCCGATCACCGGACTCATAGACAGACACTCGCCCTGCGACATCACCGCACGCGATCAGTCCTGCATCCTCGCTAAAGTGCAAACTACCCGTATTCACCCCATTGACGATCGTTCCGACGCTTGCCAGTCCAGGCACCGTCCACGTCACCACGCTCCCGTCTTGCGATGCGGTGACCACCTTTGTAGCCGACCCATTGAATGCCGCGCTGCTTACTTCCGCGGAACTCTCGGCGAAACACAACATCTTCCCCGAACCCACGTCCATCAACCCAATATTTTGACCACATACGACAAGCAGGTACTCTTCGCCCGGTGCCATCCAGGCCCGCACCTGGCGGCGAGGATCGGTAGGAAACATCGGCCTCAAGTCCCACCGTTTCACCACCGGCCAACCTGCGCCCGATCGAATCGTAAGAAAGAGCGCGCCACCGGGATTTGGCGCGACAAGAAATGCCGGCTCTGCGCGCCATCGACACGCCATCGCCACAGACTGCACCTCGTCGAATTCCGTGACTGTCTCAAGGGTTCGGGTGCTCACGAGGCGAACGCGCCGGTCAGCGAACTCGGACCCCATCGCGATCACGGAACCGTCGTCGGAGATGGGCCGACCGGGAGACACGGAATACAGACTCGGGCCGGCCATGACACCCGGGGTCGTGCTGATCCGGTCGTCCTCCATGAACACCTTGAGGCCGCCCGCGCTTCCGATGAACTTCCGCGATGCGATGGGCACCCCGGCCTCCCGTAGCAGCGAACCGTCGAGCAGCCACTCCCGTTCGACGCCGGTATCGGAGATCCCGAAGACCGTCACCGGATCATCCCCGAGCGCAACGTAACAACCGTCGCTGCCGTTCCGGGCCCGAAACACCCGGGGGAGGCGCGAGTACAACTCGGCTAACGCCCAAGCCGACTGACGCTGACGCGCCGATCCCCGCATCAGCATGCCC
>CAZJXA010000242.1:1326-4819 GCA_964549785.1 uncultured Phycisphaeraceae bacterium
CTCTTTGGCCGCCAAGTTTGCCCGCTTTGCCTCGTTCCAAAGCAGAACCTCCGCCGCCTCGGCGTCGCCCTCCCTCGCCACCAGCCGGGCCCGCTGCACCGTGCTCTCGGCGAGCGAATCCTCGAGTTTGACAGCGAATACACTCAGAATGATCAACGCACCAAGGATCGTGACCACCACGATCCCCCCCGCGATCACCGGAAAGCGGTTCCGCTGCGCCAATTTCCGCATCACGTACGCGGTGCTGTCCCGCCGGGCCGAAATCGGACGCCCACCCAAGTAATCCTCGATATCAGCCGCGAGCGCCCCCGCCGTGGCATACCGCCGCGCCGGCTCCTTGGAAAGACACTTGAGCACGACGGTTTCAATGTCCACAGAAATGCGGGGAACAACCGCACCTAATGGCGTGGGTGCCGTCGCCGTCGCGTTCCGAACGAGGTCGGCCAATCGAGCCGTCGATGGGGTACGGGTGCCGATCCGCGATCAACCCGTAAAGGATGACCCCCAGCGCGTACACGTCGGCACGGGTGCCCACGTCCCTCCCGTCCCCCGTCAAACGCTCGGGCGCGGCATACGCCGGAGTGCCGACGAACTCGCGCGTCATCGACACCATCACGCTGTCGTCGATGCCACGGGCCAGCCCAAAGTCGAGCACGCGCGGGTTGCCCGCCGAATCGACAAGGATGTTCGAAGGCTTCAGATCCCGGTGCACAATTCCCAGATCATGGGCATGCCCGATCGCAGCACACACGCGCAGCGCGAGTTGCAGGATGCCGTCAAGCCGAGCCCGGGAGTGCGAGGCCGGCTCGCCAAACCGCTCCCGGACAAAGTGATCGATCCGCTCGCCCTGGACGAACTCCATCGCCACATAGCGGGAGCCCTCCGGTGTTTCGCCCGAGTCGTAAACCGACACAATGCCCGGATGCCGCAGGCGGGAAGCCAACTCAATCTCTCGGGCGAACCGCTGAACCTGACGTTTGCTCGCAAATACCCCGTCGATCAGCAGTTTGACGGCAGCTGGCCGCTTCGTCGAGGTCTGAACGGCCCGATACACCACGCCCTGTCCGCCACGACCGATCTCTTCGCCCAGTTCAAATCCGCGAACGATCGGCCTCGATGAATTCCGATCCACGATCGGCACAAACGCCGGCTCCGATCCGCCCAGAACGTCCGCGTGTCGATGAAGGAACCGCTCGTTCTCCCGAATCTCTTCAATCGCCCGTCGGCAGATTTCGCACATCGTCACATGCGAGGCATGGGACCGCGCCTCAGCGGTCTGGTCGCCTTCAAGCGCAAGGATCTCAAGAATCTGGGCCCCGGGGCATTGGTCCGGCATCGATCCTAAGGCCCTTCGTCGAAAGCGGCAGTCAACTCACCGACCAGCGCACGCAGCCGGGTCGTGAGACGGTTCTTGATGGTGTACACCGCATCAACGGAAATACCGCACTGCCGCGCAACCTCGGCCGCCGGAACGCCGCGGAGCGCAAACAGATCAAACGCCCGAAGCGTGTGGTCGTCGGTGCCGGTGGTCGTCCGGAGGCGGTCAAGGGCCTGCGAGAGAATGTTCAACTCCCGCTCGCGATCCCACACACGGGTTAACTCGTTCTCGTCGGGCAGATCGAACGCCGGATCCAGAGCGGGTGAGCGGCGGCGACGCATCGCACAGGCCACGTGCCGCGCGATCCCAATGAGCCACGCGCTGAGTCGTCCCTCCGCCCGGTTGTAGCGTCCGTCGCCGTAACTCTTGACAAACTCCGCGAGCGATCGCTGGGCCATTTCCTCGGCTTCTTCGGAACCGAAGCCCAGCCGCCCACCGAACGCCAGAAGAATGGGCCGATAGCGGGCGTCGAACAGTTCCCACGCCCCCGAATTCGAAGGATCCCGGAGGTCGTCAAGAAGGCGTGTCGTGGTCCGAGTCAGCATGTTTGCACGCGGGGTTCGGGGAGGCCGGCCGCATGATACCACCGAGCAAGAAGCAGCGATACGTCCGCGGGCTCGTGTTGCGACTGGACGCCTGACCTGAGGCCCGGCGAGGCTCAGGGTTGCATCCTCCCGCCAACCGGGCCCATTCCGAATCCTTCCGTTCCGGCTCTTCCAACCGGCGATGCCCGTGGTGTGCGGCTGCGCCGATGAGTCACGACATTATTTCCGAACCCATGGGTGGGATACGGGGACCGCCTCTTCCGGGGGCTAATCCGCCGGGATCAGGCGGTTGGGGGGCGGGGTTCCCGCGAGGATGGCGGCGGCGTTGGCGCTCACCATGTCGGTCATCATCAGGCGGTACTTGGTTTCCGCGCTGCCGATGTGGGGGCTCAGAACGACGTTGTCGAGTTCGGCCAGGCCATCGGCAAGGCGGGGTTCGTGCTCGAAAACGTCGAGGCCGGCGCCCCAGATGGTTCCGGCGCGCAGGGCGTTCACGAGCGCGGTTTCATCGACGACGGGGCCGCGGGCGGTGTTGATGAGGATGGCCGTGGGCTTCATCAGCGACAGGGCGCGGGCGTCGATGAGGTGGCGGGTTTCGGGGGTCAGGGGCGTGTGGACGCTGACGACGTCGGCCTCGCGCAGGCCTTCGTCGAGGGTGACGCGCCGTGCGGCGAGCGGGGCCAATTCGAAATCGAGGTGGGTTTTTCGGGCGACGTACAGGGTCCGCATGCCCCAGCCGATGCCGCGGAGAGCGGTGGCGTAGCCGATTCGGCCCGCCCCCACGATGAGCATGGTTCGGCCGGTGAGGTCTGTCCCCAGGAACTCGGTGATGCCGAGCGGGCCGCGCTGCGCATATTCGGGCGACCGGGCGAACCGATCGGCGACCACGAGGCGGCGTGCGCAGGCGAGGAGCAAAGCCCAAGCCAGGTCGGCCGTACCTTCGGTGACCGCACCGGGCGTGTTGGTGATGATGACCCCGCGTTCGCGGCAGAGTTTGAGATCGATGTTGTCGAAACCGACGGCGTAGTTGCACACGCCTTTGAGTTGCGGACCGACCGCGTTCAGGAACTCGGCGTCGATGCGGTTGTAGTACATGCTCACAACGACGCTCGCGCCACGGCAAAACTCGAGCAGGTCGGGCCTGGAAAGTTTGCCGTGCTCGCCCTGCCGGACCTCGGCCTTTTCGACCTTGACGGCGCCCGGCACCGGGTGCGGGACGACGACCACCGGGCGCACCACTCCCGCCGTCATGGCTGACGGCGGGAGCGGCACCGCGGATTCGGAAGATGGGTCGTTCATGCTGTTTGGGTGGGGCCCTTGGCGTCGGGGCCGCCGAGCATGGGTTTGATGTTTGCGCCGGCCAAGCCCGGCCCGGCGATTCCGGACATCATCATGCCCCCCGGGCCGCGGGGCATGGGGGGCCTCGGGACGGCGGGCCGCACGCTGGGCCCGCCTACCGATTGCGGGAGTTGGGGCGTGAGTTTGGCCTTGAAGGTGTACTCGGTGACGCGTTCGCGGATGTTCTGGAGGACGCCGCTGAACATGTGGGAGCCTTCGCGCTTGTACTCGA
>CAZJXA010000243.1:0-4804 GCA_964549785.1 uncultured Phycisphaeraceae bacterium
CAGAACGCAAGGTCGGGCTGGGAAGCGCAGAACGCCATGTGCTCGAACATTACCGCTTTCTGAGACGGGAACGTGACGTCATGGACCGCGTTGCCACGGGCGCGTGCATCGCCGTGAGGACGGTCAAGCCTGTCGAGCGTGGCCGCGTCGAGCCACACGGCGCTCGAGAGCCAGTATTGCGGCAGCAGGAGGCTGGCCGCATCGAGCGGCACCGTGCCGGATGGGGCGTTGGCGTCGTACTGTGGTTGCTTCGGGCAGCAAAGGGCCGGGTTCCAGATCGAGCCGAGCCACTCATCCTCAAAAAGCAGTGACCACGTCCCGGCGAGGAGACCGAAAACGCCGCCGAGCGAGGCATCCACGGCGGCTCCCTCCGGCCGGAAGTAGTCGGTCCGGGGCACATCGCCCGCGTACGGGAAACTGCCGTCATGGTCGTTCATATAGACCGAAATCACAAGCGCCGCGGAGCGCATGTTGGCGGCGCAGCGTGTCTGGATCGAACTTTTTTTCGTTCTGAAAAGGCTTGGCACGGCCAATGCCAAAAGGATGGCGATGACGGCCACCGAGACGAGCACTTCAATGAGCGTGACCGCCCGTCGATTCCTGCGAGCGGGAACACGACGGGCTGCCGCAAACATTTCCGGTCCTTTTGAAAATTAGGCTTGACGCCCGCCCCCCCCCCGTCGGTTACAGTTGCGAGTCGTTGATGGTAGCGTGTGGATGTGTGACGGAAAAGGAGCAATTTGCCATGCAGATAAAACTAAACCGGTTGATCGCTTTCTCCACGTTGACATTCGGGGTTACTGCAACCATGCTTTGGGCGCAAGGCACCGTCGCTCCGCTCTGCTACGACGCCTTGACTTACGCCGGGACCCAGCAAGGACCGTGCAGTGCGTACTGTGAGTGTCCGGGAAACACGCTTTGCGCAGCACCTGCTGGCGGTTCAGTGGGTGGGGTAATCAGTTCTGCGTCGGTTCCATGTGTCCAACGAGTCGGCGGAACCCTCGTTGGCGGCCGATGTATTGGCGGTGTAGCCACCACGAACCCTCCCTCGTGTGGGCCTGCCGCAGTGTTTGTCCAGGCATGCACCGGCACCTGCCAAGGCGGTGGAGGTGAAAATTAGCAGACGGGCTGCGGCGGGCACGGCCACCATCATCCTCCTGTGTTCGGCGGCGTTCGGCCAACGCGGGTCGGCTGGCGAATCCCTGAAGTCGTTGGCGGATCAGTACCGTGACTGCGTGTCGGTTGAAGTTCGCGTTCATACGGACGAGGTTCCAGGGGTCTCCGTCCGCTCGGCCAGCACGCACGCCGTGCTTTCCGACGGTCGCCTCGCCTCATCCACCTGGATCGGCTTTACAGGCCCACTCGCGTCGGTATGGACGACCCCGCCCACGGAGTACAGATATCGGTCGGAGGGTGAAGTTATAGTTCCTTGGTCGCCCCAGACGTATCTGCGGCTTGGTCCGGAAGAGATCGAGGGCGGAGCACTGGAACACGATCGACTGGCGTACCTCAGCGCCCCGTGGCCGCGAATCGCGGAGTGGAGCGCAGACCTTGAGCACGCAGAGGATCTTGTCTTTTCTCGCTCGGACGGCGTGTATACCGCCATGAGCCGGACTCTCGGATTGTCGCTGCGGTGGGAGGAGTCGGGAAGGCTGCTGGCCGCGGCGTCCGGAAACGACGCTGCGTGGCGTGAGTTCGAGTTCCAGGGTTTGAGCCCAGGCCCGTTCTTCCCGCCAAGCAGCGCGCTGCAACGACTTCGAGTTGGAAAAGTGGCAAGACCCGAGGTCACGCTGATATATGACCGTGTTGCGTTTAATCTCGCGGACGAAGAGGCGGCGGTGTCCTCTGGTTCCGTAACCGGCACTTTGCTACGGTACGAGGTCGAAACCGGCGATGTCTTTGAACCAAGTGGTGAATTAAGTTACAACGAGCCAGAACTCCTCAGGACACTTTCCATGAAATCGTCCTGGGGTCCGACATGGGCTCGCGTAGTGTGGGGTGTGGCCGGTCTGCTTGTTTCGGCGTCCGTGTTCTTGGTGTGGAAGAATCACAGAGCGGCATGATGCGTCCCTTAACCACGTTCATTGGGTTGACGCGAGTGGCCCTCGGTTCGATGTTTCTCTTCGTTGCCGTGGCGAAGATTACACAGTTCGAGGTACTCCCGATCGGACCCGCGAACGGACCGCGCGTGTTTGCCTACGCCATTGAGCGGAACGGGCTGATTCCGGCCGCTTGGTCGATGCCGGTTGCCATTCTCGTGATCGCCGCCGAGGTGCTAATGGGGGTGTGGCTGCTCTCGCATCGGCGAGCGGCGTTGGCAGGTCTCGGCGCCGCCGCCGTGTTGGCAGCGTTTTCTATATACCTTGTCTTTGCCATGCAGCATCAAGGGGCAGCGACCTGCAATTGTTTCGGCACCTTGCAACCGATTGATGTCCGGTGGGAGATTGCTCGGAACATCGGCCTTATGCTCGTCGCGCTGGTTGTGCGAGCAGGCCCAGCGGGTCGCGCCCCGCGAGTTTGCGACCGTATGGCGACAAACATCGCCGCTTGAGAAGACCCGGTCGCGTGAGTTGACACCGAATCCAGTTCCCGGCTCTACCCTCGCCCCGTGCTCCGCACCGACGATCTTGATTTCGACCTCCCGGCCGATCGCATCGCCACCCGGCCCGCGTGGCCCCGCGAATCCGCCCGGCTCCTGGTCACCTGGCGCGACGATCCCAGCCGCATCGAACACGCGGCGATCGCCGACCTGCCAAAATTCGCGAAGCCCGGCGACCTCTTCATACTCAATCGCACACGCGTGCTGGCGGCCCGCCTGGTCGGCACCCGGGCCGGTACCGGCGGCCACGTCGAGGGGCTCTATCTTCACACCCACCCGTGCCCCCCGCCCGAGCGAATGTGGGCGGTGCTGCTGAAAGGCAAGTCGGTTCGGGCCGGGATACGCATATCCCTCCAGGCCGATTCCGGTGCGGACGCCCACGTCACGCTCGAGCCGGTCGAAAAACTCGCCGACGAGCCCGGCGCCTGGCTGGCCCGCGTTCACGGGCCGCCGGCATCCGAGGCCGATGCGGCCATCCTCGACCGATGCGGCCGAACTCCCCTCCCGCCCTACATCCTGAAGGCTCGGAAAGCGGTCAACGACCGTACCCCGGACGCCACCGACCGGGCCTGGTATGCGACCTCCTTCGACACGGGCTCGGCCACTTCCGTTGCGGCCCCAACCGCCGGGTTCCACCTCACCGAATCGGTTCGCGGCCAACTCGCCGAAGCCGGCGCCACTTTCGCCGACATCGAGCTCGCGGTCGGCGTCGGGACGTTTCGGCCCGTCGAAACCGAGTTTGTCGAAGACCATCCCATGCACCGGGAATGGTGCTCGATGCCCCCGGCCACCCGCAGCAGGATCGCCGCCGCCAAAGAGCGCAGCGGCCGCGTCATCTGCGTCGGAACCACCGCCGCCCGAAGCGTCGAAAGCCTCGCCTCAACCACCGACGAATCGGCCTGGACCCGGCTCCTGATTACTCCCGGTTACCGGTGGCGAGTAACCGACGGACTTCTCACCAACTTCCACCTGCCGCGTTCCACCCTCCTCGCCATGGTCGCCGCGCTCTTTGAAGGTGGAATCCCCGTCGTGAAGCACCTCTACGCGGCGGCCATCGCCCACGACTACCGTTTTTTCAGTTACGGCGACGCGATGCTCATCCTCCCCGGCCGGCCGTGACCCACCCGCGCAATCGACGGTGCAGCGTTCGCCCCGCTTCTGCCGATACCGCTGCGGCGAACGGGATAATTCGGTCGGAATCGGCGGTTCTGTCTGCTCACCGTCGCTTCCGTGTGAAATGCCTTTGGCTTGGACCCGCCTTCGCCCTCCCGACCCCGTCGAAAAGGACCCGAAAGTGACACTTTCCGAACTGATCGACGGCCTCCCCGTGCGGGTCACTCACGGCTCGGCCGACGTCCGCATCTGCGACATCACCGAGGACAGCCGCACCGCACTGCCGGGGTCGCTCTTTGTCGCCCGGGCCGGACTCAAGTCCGACGGGCGGGAGTTCATCAAAGACGCCGCCTCTGCCGGCGCCGTCGCGATCCTTACGGACGACAACGCCGCCGAAGCCCCCCCCGGAGTCACCGTGGTCCGTTGCCCCGACGCGCGGCTCGCGTCCGCTCTCATGGCCGAACGCTTCTTCGGCAACGCCTCCAAGAACCTGAACCTGGTCGGCGTCACCGGCACCAACGGCAAGTCCACCGTGACGTTCCTCATCTGGAAGATCATGAACGCCGTCGGTTGTCGAACCGGCCTGGTCGGCACGGTTTTGGTGGACGACGGCCGCGAAGTGGCCCCCGCCGCGATGACGACGCCGCCCGCGATCGAACTCTCCCGCACGCTCGCCAGCGTTGCCGAGGCCGGCGGCCGGGCCGCCGCGCTCGAAGTGTCCAGCCATTCGCTCGATCAGCACCGGGCCGCCGCGCTGCGGTTCCGCGCGGCGGTCTTTACCAATCTGTCGGGCGACCATCTCGATTATCACAAGACGATGGACGCCTACTCCGCCGCCAAGGCCCGCCTCTTCGCCCTCGTGGAGCCCGACGGCTGGGCCATCGTTAACGCCCACGACCCCGCCTCCGAATCGATGATCCGCGGCTTCTCGGGTCGGGTGCTGCGGTGCAGCGTCAATGACGAGTCGGTGCCCACAATGACTGCGGGGATGCCCGCGGATCGGCCACGCTCCTCGCCGGGACCGGAGGGCCGCTGCTCCGCAACCATCACCGACCAGAGAACCGATGGGTTGACCGTGTTGCTCGACGGCCC
>CAZJXA010000244.1:0-4791 GCA_964549785.1 uncultured Phycisphaeraceae bacterium
CGATGCGGCGGACGAACACCGCGACCTGCACCGAGTCATCTTTCAGGTCTTCGGCCTCGGTCTGGGGCTGGTCGCTGATGGTGCCGACAAGCACGCGCCGGGTGACAAAGTCCCAGACGAAGCGCGGATCGCCCGCGGACGAGTGCGGGCGGGGGATCAATCGTTCCGCAACGGGGATGAGGGCCTGCGGACCGCCCGAACCCATCGCCATGGTTCCGGTTTCCAGGTCCATGCCCGTTCCGTTGATGCTGTCGCTGATGGTGCTGGCGCTCAACTCCCACGTGCGGTATTCCGACCACTGGCGGTCATTCGTCAGCATGTTCCAACCGGCCGTCTCGGTTGCTGACCCGCCACTCGATCGTAAAACGGTCGAGTCATTCAGCCGTTTGCTGCTGCGGATGTACTGTTCCGCGCTCCGCTCGATCGACACACCCTGCACCAAGTCCGACGCCAGTCGCTGCTGGCGCACGACCGCCGGGAAGACCGCCGCGAGACCCAGGAGGCCCAGGGAGAGAACCACGATCGAGATGAGGATCTCAATTAGGGAGAAGGCGTTGGGGCGGGTTAGCACTCTCATGGCTCGACCTCCTGCATCTGACCGAGGTAATTCTGAAGGCTGAAGATGCGGCTCTCGGATTCGACGAGCGCGTTATCCCGCTGATAGCGGCCCTCGATCCACATGTTGATGTTCTGGGCGATCTGAAGCTCGTTGACGCCCTCGAAGAGTTCGGCGTCCAGACGAGGCTCGAACCCGGGGAGCGCGGGGTCGCCGTCGTCGTTGTCATAGAGCGAGCCGGTCACGCGGTTCAGGCCCTTGGCGCCGAGCGCCGAGGCCAGCCGGCGTTCGTCATAAAGCCCCAGTTCCGAGACCGGTCGCACCAGAACCGCATCGATCGACGAGTTGCCGATGATGCGGCACCGCCTCTGGTTGGTCAAATCCGAATCCAGATCCTGCCGATCCGCCAGGATGCGTCGCGCAAACCGGACCTGATTGGTCGCGATGTCGGCCCGGTAGGAAGGAATGCTCCACGGGCTTCCGCTGCGGAAGTCGTCGGTCGGGGCGATATCAAGCACGAGCGCCAGACTCCGGTTCGAGGCCGCCAGTTCGCCCGTGCCCGACGTAAATCGCACGATGAACGACTGGCGGGTCCAGCCGGATTCCCCGTCTTGGGAATCAAAGAAGCCGGTTTCCGGAAAAACCCACTGGCCCTTGTCGCCCTGCGTTCGCAGATTCTCGTACCAGCCGTGGCGGCCATCCAAGTCGGCGTTCTCGACCGAGAACGGGGGCGTGTACGCCCGGATCGACCAACCCCGCGGCAACTGGACAGGGTCGGACGTGGCGAGGGGCGCGAACACATCGCGTTCAACGCGGCTTTCCTGATCGGTTCCGTAAGGGGTCGAGCCGTTCCGGCTGCGGACGACGTCGCTGATGGTGCCGACGTACACCACCGGCGTGATATACATGCGGCCGCCGGGGGTGAACGAAAAATACGCCGCGGCGTCGCCGCCCTCACTCTGGATGGCGGCGTCACGGGCCGCCGCGATGCCCGCCCGCAACTGGTTCTCGGCCAGCGAGCGTTCGGAGGAGTAGAGCAGGTTGCGGAACGAGGGAACGGCGATCGCGAGCAGGAGGACGATGATGGAAATAACCACGAGGAGTTCCGCCAGCGTAAAAGCCGGCGAGACGGGACGCGCGTTGCGGGTGGTGGGTCTGTTCATTGTCCAAACTCCACAATGTTGTCTTCCTCGGCGTCGTAGCGGGCCTGGATGTCGCGCTCGGGGCTGCCAATCGACGCGCCGGTTTTTTCCGCGATGAATTCGATCGGCTCGTCACCGAACACGCCGTTCGGGCCCGCCGCAACAATGGCCCACGTTGCGCCGCGTGCGGCCGGGTTCGTGTCCAGGTCGCGGTCGGGCGGGGTGGGGATGACGGACGGCGTCCGCGACGGTTCATCGGGCTTGCGGGCAACCATGATCGGGGGCACGTCGCCCCGCCAGCGGTAGTAGCGGATGGCGACACCCTCGCGATCCGCGAGGACCATGGCTTCGCCGGCGGGGTCGATCGGGGCGACGGTTCGGCCCGCATCGCGGACGGAAAGGGCCTTGCCGCTCAGGCTCACGAACGACTCAAACGGCGTGCCCACACGCTTGGAAGTGCTGGAATTGTTGAGCACGTCCTTCGGAATCTCAAAGTACCCCTCCATATCGGGCTTGTAGAGGCCGGGGCCGGAGACTCCGTCAATCATCGGGCCGGTCACCGCTCCGCGCCGAATATCCAGCGCTCCCGCGAGGTAGTAGGCGAGGCTCTGCTCGCTGTAGCGGTTGTCCAGGAAGGGGTTGGCGGCCGTGGGCACGCGGGTCGGGGTCGTGAGCGCGTCACGGTCGGCGGGGATCGAAGGGATGTAGACCGCGATCCGCTTCACACCCCCCACGTCGTCGACACGCTCGGGTGTCTGCGCCTGGTCTTTCACCAAGGGGGGCGCGAAACCGAAATCTTGCTGAAACTGCGACAGGCCGAACTTGATGGAGGTGACGGTCTGGCGATCAACCGTGCCGCGGGCGGTCTTCCCCGCGATACGCAGGCCGACGGTGACGAGCCCGAGCACCGCCGCGATGATGAGCACGGAAGTGAGAATCTCAATCAGCGTGAAGGCCCGCGCCCCCTTCGGGGCCGGACGACCGGTGGTGTCCGAGGCGATTCGCACGGTTCGTGCTCCGGGGATGGAAGTACGGATAGTCACGTTTTAGACGCCGCCCTGCAAGGATTCAATCATGGCGACCAGGGGAAGGAACATGGCGACGACGATGGTGCCGACGATGACACCCAGCACCACGACCATGAGGGGTTCCAAAAGACTGACCAGTGAAGCCACGGCGACGTCGACCTCTTCGTCGTAGTTGTCCGCGATTTTGAGCAGCATCGCGTCCAATTCGCCGGTTTCCTCGCCGACGTCGATCATGTTGACAACGATGGCGTCGCACGTCTTGGACTGGCGCAGCGGGCCCGCAAACCCTTCACCCTCGCGGATGCTGTCGTGCACCTTCTCAAGAGCCTTCTCATAGACATAGTTACCGCTCGTTTCCTTCGTGATCTTGATGGCCTCGAGAATGGGCACACCCGCCGAGATGAGCGTGCCCAGGGTCCGCGTGAAGCGGGCGATGGTCGTCTTGCGGATCAGGTTCCCGAAGACCGGCAACCACAGGAGCAGGGTGTCGGTGGCGGCCCGGCCCGGCCCGGCCTTGCGGATCAGTTTCCACATCATCCACAGAATGATGGGCGAGGGAAGAGCGATGATGGCGCCGGGAATCTGTTGGCCCGGGTTCTGACCCGCGAACCAACGGCTGGTCGTGATGAGCTTCATGGTGAGCCAGGGCAGGGCGACGCCGAAGTCGGTGAAGATCTCCTCGAATTTCGGGATGATGAAGACCATGATGCCCGTCAGGATGAGCCCGGCGATGGTGATGACGACCACCGGGTACACCATGGCCGAACGAATCTTGCGCTTCAGGCGCTCGCTCTTTTCCATGAACTCCGCGAGCCGCTGCAGGATGATGTCCAGAACGCCGCCGATCTCGCCGGCGTTCACCATCTTGGAATACAGGCGGTCAAACGCCTTCGGATACTTCGACATCGCCTCCGAAAGGCTCGAGCCGCCCTCGACCTCTTCACACACCCCGATCAGGATGTTCTTCAGCTTGCCGGGCTTCAGCTGGCTCTCCAGAATCTGGAGGCTTCGGAGCAGGGGCAGACCGGCGTCCTGGAGCGTGGACAACTGACGCGTGAACGTCGTCATCTGCTTCGCCCCCACGCCGCCGATGCCCATCCCGCCCTTTTTCTTTTTCTTGCCCTTCGCGGCCCCGCCCGCCGCGGCGTCGGCCTTCTTCACCTTCTGCTCGCGCACCGCCGTGGGAAAGTACCCCTGGGTCTTGATGCGCTGGATGGCTTCCTCGGTGGTGGCCGCGTCGATGGTGCCTTTTTGAGGCTTGCCCGCGGCGTTCAGTGCTTCATACGCAAACGTTGCCATCGATCGCTTCTCCTTGAATCCGTACCGACTGAATCCCTGCCGCGAACCTTCCAACACCCGGCCGCCCCTCGCCGCCACCGCATCATTCCTCGTCGATCGTCTCCCGCACGACCTCGTCGATGGTCGTCTGGCCTTCGTAGATCGCGAGCAACCCGCTCTCACGCAGCGTGCGCATGCCGCGCTTGCGGGCGTGGGCACGCAGAATGGTCGTGTTGGCATTCTTCATCACCAACTCGCGCATCTCGTCGTCCATGCCCATGATCTCGAAGAGGGCCATCCGGCCGCGATACCCGCTCTTGTTGCAGTTGTCGCACCCCCGCCCGCGATGAAACTGCTTGCCGCGGACATCGTCCGGGGTGAGGTTGAGCTCCATCAGTTCCTCTTCCTTCGGGGTGTAGGCCTCTTTGCAGTTCTTGCAGATCGTGCGCGTGAGCCGCTGGGCGACAATCCCCTCGATCGTCGCGGTCAGCAGAAAGGGCTCAAGACCCAGGTCGACAAGCCGGACGATCGACGACGGCGCGTCGTTCGTGTGCAGCGTCGAGAGCACAAGGTGGCCCGTCAACGATGCCTGCACGGCGATCTGGGCGGTCTCAAGATCGCGGATCTCGCCCACCAGGATGATGTCCGGATCTTGACGCAGGAAACTGCGGAGCAACTTGCCGAACGTGGTGCCCGCTTCCTCATTCACACCGCACTGGCACAGGCCGTCGATGTCATATTCCACCGGGTCCTCGGCCGTAAGAATCTTGGTCTCGATGTCGTTGAG
>CAZJXA010000245.1:0-4766 GCA_964549785.1 uncultured Phycisphaeraceae bacterium
AGGCGGGCGGGATGCGGGCCTTGGGCCACCCCCGCCCGGGCGGGACGTGGACCGACGCTGGCGGGGTGTCAGCCGACGGTGCGTTCGTGGTCGGGTCGACCGTCACCGGGCCGCTGCTCGGGAACGTGGCCGAAGCGTTTATATGGTCTGCGGCCGCGGGGTACACGATCTTGCCAGAGTTCTTGCACCCTTCCACCGACCCCGGGACGGGAGCCGCGGCGGTGAGCGCCGATGGACGCGTGATCGTCGGATCGACCGTTGCTAATGCCCAGTCGGGCTTTCCGGGTTTCGCGCTCCGCTGGGTCGATGGGGTTCCGGAAAGCCTCGGATCGCTGCCGGGCTACACCCGGTTCTCGGCGTTCGACGTGAGCGAGGGCGGTGATGTAATTGTCGGCGAGGCAGAGGTCTTCAGCGAACCCGATCGTCCGTTCGTGTGGACACAGTCGGAAGGGATGCAGTTCGTGGACGACTACTTCGGGTCGTTCGGAATTACCCTGCCAGGGGCGGTTTCCACAATTACCGACATGTCGCCGGACGGGAGAAGTTTCTCTGTGACGTTCGCCGGGCTATCCGGCTCGTACATTGTGACGGTCCCGGGCCCGGCGTCCGCCTTGGTCGTGGGCGTTGCCGTCGGATTTAGAGTCCTTCGCCGCAGGCACCGAACGAGCTAACCAAAAACCATTGCCCATTGCATCCTGCCCCGCGCGGGGCAGGATGCAATGGGTGTTCATCGTGGGAGTTCTCGGAACATGAAACCGTTTCTATCGTTCTGCACTTTTCTTGCCCTCACTGCCGGAAGGGTCATCGCCCAACCCGAGATTCCAGTCCTGTATTCATGGACTTCGGAGTACGGCTCCGGCATCATCCCGAGCCTGGCCGATCCCGAGAACCGGGTGACGCCGCTTATGATCGTCTATCTCGACGCCGCCAACAACGACGCCGTGGAATTGGGCACGCAAACCCGGGCCGACATCGACGCCGCCCTTGCCGCGGGTCGTATTAGCTGAGGCAGGGTTGCCCTGTCAATGCAGAACCTCGGAAGCTACGGCGACACGCTCCTGTTCCACCCGGACGACGCGGTCGAGCATTCGGGCGCGATCCCTGTTCCTCCGGCCGTCCCAGCTCGCAATCCTTGGATGGTCAAAGCTCGTGACAACATCGAGGGGTGGATGCACGATTTCTTCCAGGCCTACAACGCCGATGGCAACGCGCCTTCCATCGACCGATTCCATTTCGACATCGAACTGGCCATGCTCGACGGCTGCGCCGACTACAACACATTCATGCTCTATAGCATGGCCACCGAGCCGCCCCGCCCCGGCCAAGCCGTCAACCGCTGGAACAGCGTCGCCGTGCCGGGGTTCAACGGGCAGACCATGGCCGACCTGTGGGACGCCGCCAAGGCCCAATTCGGTCCTGGCGCCCCCTGGATTGGAGACCTGGAGGATCGCCTCGATTACAACCCGACTGACGGCGAAAACTTCTGCTACCCTGTTCACGACGACCTATTTGTCTGGTGGGCGAGCATCGCACAAACCGCCCGCGACGGAGCGTTCCAAGATTCCATGTACAGCGTGATCAAGGCGTATCACCCCAATTGCAAGATCAGCAACTACGAGGACACCGTTCTCGACAACCAGCCCGATACCTTCGGCTGGATCTACGACTACGACCTTGACGCGAGCGGCACTCCGTTCCTCACCAACACCCGCAACCACATTCGCGGCCGCATCGACAGCAACGGCAACAACAGCAGGAACACGCCCTTCATTACCAACGGCCGCTTCCTCGTGACAGGCCCAAACCACGCCTCCGGCGACTTTGATGCGCCCACCATGTACGCGACCAGCTTTCACGAAGAGCCCAACCTGTACCTCCCGGGCCATCCGACCGAGTCGACCTGGGACGCCTCCCTCCGACTCGGCCGCCACTGGTGGGAATCCATCCTCAACACCCACCGCGCGGCCGCGGCCCAGAACCCGCAGGACCGCGTAACGCCATGGAACGGGATGGTCGGCAGCACCAAGTACAGCCCGTATGTCATCACTCCCGACAACGCCCACCGGCTCTTTGCTTTCCAACGCTCCAAGCGTGACCAGGAAGCGATGCTGTGGCACGATCCCGCGACTGACACCACCGCGGATTGGGCGGCCACCCTCCGGGCCTTCGACCAGGTCTACGCGCCCCAGCTCGACTCGTTCGAGATTCTGGAGTACGGTGGACAGGGCTTTGAGGCCAACCCCGGCGACCTTTGGGACACCCTTCGTCGCCCCGTCACGTCGTCCCTTCCCCCAGAGAGGGAAGTCACCATCCAATCTCAGGACATCGGCACCAAGCAAGCTTCGAGCGTCATTTGCAACTTTTCCGGCCTGCACAACGCACCCGGCAACGGCATCCGCATCCATATCGAGGACCGCGTCAGCAAGAGTCACGTCCGAGGCGAGATCTGGCTGTGGAACTGGTCACTCGGGGGCGGCGGATGGCAGAAGCTGAACATCACCGACGACGCCACGGCACCCGGCGCCTATCTCTTCCACGTCGGGGATTTGGCTTGGCGCCAATCCCGTCGGTACTTCGACCTGAGGAACGCGGGGTGCTTCGTCAACTCCAGCGGTGAACTCGCGGTGTGGATCCGACATGAGGGACCCTCCAACGCCGCCTTCGAGTCGCGCTTCGACCTTGTCCAGGTCAATCGCATCAACGGGGTGGTCGCGACGCCGGACTGCACCGATCCCGATCCCGACATCGTGCCCCCGATCGACGACGACGAAGGGCTGCGCATGGCACCCGGGAAGAGCGGCCCGGACGTCGACATGGACGGAACGATAAGCGGTGAAGACGCCGACCTCTTCGCCGAGCGCTTCTTCGACAACCATCCCGCCTCGGATTATGACCGCGACGGCGCGATCGACGCTGCCGACGTTTCCGCCTACATCACCGACTACGCCAACGACGAGTGATGCCCGGCTTTCCCAACGTCGCGACGGCCAACGCCGCGCGGCGTGATTTCCTCACCGCCCCGCCATCCGCACCGGCGTCAGGTCGTGCGTCACCGCGCCCCGGCAAAGGGTGAAGACCGCGCGTCCCTTGAGCGCCCGTCCGAAGAACGGCGTGTTGCGCGAGGCTCCCCTGAGATCGTGGGTCGTCAGCCTCCACTCCTCGCGGGGGTCGAAGATCGAGAGGTCCGCATGGCCGCCGACCGCGAGCTGGCCCAGGCCGGATCGGTCGAGCCCGCACAGCCGCGCGGGCTCGGTGGTGAGGAGTTCGACCAGCCGGGGCCAGTCGATCGCGCCGCTGGTGACAAGCGCCTCGACGTAGAGCGGGAGCGCGGTCTCCAGGCCGATGAAGCCGAAGGGGGCGTCTTCAAACGGCAAGGCTTTCTCATCTTCGGAATGAGGTGCATGATCCGTTCCCAAAATCGTGATTGTCCCGTCGGCCACTCCTGCGCGGAGCGCCTCGATATCCGCGGCCTCGCGGAGCGGGGGGTTCACCTTCCCAAGGCTGTTGTAATCATCGCAGGCCTCGTGGGTGAGGTGCAGGTGGTGCGGGGAGGCCTCGCCCGTCACGCGCACGCCCCCCGCCCGCGCCTTCCGGATGATGTCGACCGTCTCGCCCGATGAGATATGCTGGACGTGATAGGCCGCGCCGGCCCGGCGCGCCAGCCGGACATCTCGCTCCACGATGATCTCCTCGGCCTCCCGGGGCCATCCGCCTAGCCCCAGCCGCGTCGCGATCGGCCCCGCATGCATCACCCCGCCGCGGGTCATCGTGGGCTCCTGCGCGTGCTGCATGAACACCTTGCCCACATGCGCCGTCATCGCGAGCACCCGCGCCATCATGCCCGCCGAGGCGATGCAATCCCCGTCGTCGCTGAACGCCACCGCTCCCGCCCGCGCGAGCAATTCAAATTCGGTGAGTTCCTCGCCTTTCCGGCCCCTCGTTGCCGCCGAGACCGGGAACACGCGGCACGCCGCCCGTTCCGCCCGGTCGTACACAAACCGAACCAGCTCAGGGGTGTCGAGGGCCGGCGACGTGTTGGGCATGCAGCAGACGGACGTGAATCCGCCCGCCGCCGCGGCCCGCGCCCCGGTTTCAATCGTCTCCTTGTGCTCGTGCCCCGGCTCGCGGAGGTGAACATGCGGGTCGATCAGCCCGGGCATCACGATGCACCCGTCGGCCTCGATGATGCGATCCGCGGCGGAACGGTCGAGCCCGTCGCCCACCGCCGCGACCCGGCCGTCAGCGACAGCAACATCGGTGACGCGGTCGAGCCCGGAAGCGGGGTCGATCACGCGGCCGCGGGTGATGAGGACGGTGGGCATTCAACAGAAGGATAACGCGGTTCGGGCAACAAGTCCGTGCGAGGCGAGCAAGACCCAGACGCGTGCAGTCAAAGAAGAATCGCGCGGGGTCGCGAGGACAAGCGTCTACCGACGCGGGGTTTGCACCGAGAGCGGGAGCGAAATGCCGGTGCCTCCCGCGTTCCGAGCGATCACGCGGTACACGTACGACGTCCTGCGTGTAACCGTTGGGTCGACAAAGGTTGTGGTATTGGCGGGGAGGGTAGCGATCTCGACCGGGTTGCCGAAAATTGACGTGATGGACCTCTCGATGATGAAGGCGGTTTCCGTAGTGGAGTTGTCGCTCCAGGTTAATTGGACCGAGTTGGGCTTGATCCTCGGAGCGGCGAGGTCGGTTAAGCTTGGTGGGGGCGGGCGGCGGTGCTGGTGGGCGGCATTCAGGGATTGCCGGCAACTCGCGTCCGA
>CAZJXA010000246.1:0-4760 GCA_964549785.1 uncultured Phycisphaeraceae bacterium
GAGCGAGGGCATCGAGCATCAGGCGATCATGACGCGGACCGGTGCCCATGGGCACGCGAACAATGCCGTCGGCGTCGGCGAGGCCGGCCCGGATACCGCGCTTGGCGGCGTCTTCCGCCAGACCGACAACCGTCGAGACCAAGGCGTCGGCATGGTGTGTGTCGCGGGCTTGAGCGAGCTCGCAGACGAGCCACACGCGTTGCGATGCGGGCGGGGCCAGTTCTCGCACGATGGGGCGGCCGAGTCGGGAGGTGGGCTTCCAGGCGATGGAGCGGGCCGAGTCACCGGATCGGTATTCCCGCAAACCGACGACGTCGCCGGAGCCGCGGTGGCGGGCGGTGGCGAGAGGCTCTTCGCCGATGCCGCCATGGGCACCGAGCGTCAGCGTCGCCGGGATGGCGCGGGGCCAGACCAAGGCGGATTGACGGGCGGCGAAGACCACGGACTTGCGTGTGATCCCGAAAGGGAACGTCGAAGAAACCCGCACCGCGACAAAGTCGATCGGACCTCGGGCGGTGGCGAGGCAGTCGGCCACGCTGACCCGGGTTTCACCGGCCCGCACACCCGGGCAGAAAGCGGTCGGCTGCTCGACAGCGGACTTCCAGGTGGGCGGGCCGGTGTCTTTGAAGGGGTCCGGCAACTCCTCGATCAGGAGGGCAAAGACGGGGAAGAGCCGGTTGCGGTTGCCGCAGCGGTAGCGGATTTTGGAAGTCTCGCCGACCCGCATGCGGTCGGCGACGGAACGTTCGAGCCTGACGCCCATGAGCGAGGCGCCGCTAACGATCCCGGATATCACCAAGCCCCCCACCGCCAAGCCGAAAAGCCAAAAGAGGAGGTTGTTCTGACCATTGACCGCGCCGACCACGATAATCAGGGTGGTGACGACATAGACCACGCCCGGCAGGTGGAAGTGGTAGCGGCGCGAGATGATTCGGAGCGGCACGAAACCGCCTTCGCCGGGGCGTTCGATCGGGCGTTCGATCAGGGCGGGAACCCCGCCGGGCTTCGGATGTTGCTCGGGCTCAGGCGGCATGAAGGAACACAATGGAACGTACCGCTCGCGGTGGCGGTCGGTTCGTCAGAGACCCGGTTTGAGTTCCGCGATCGATGGCAGGTCTTTGATCGATGCCAGGCCGAAGCGGTCGAGAAACCCTTTGGTCGTCCCGTAGAGCATGGGACGCCCGAGTTCCTCGGCCCGGCCCTTGATGGTGACCAGCCGTCGGTCCATGAGGCTTCGCAGGACTTCGCCACAGGCGACGCCGCGGATGGCCTCCAGTTGCGACCGCGTCAGCGGCTGCTTGTACGCGATGATCGCCAGCGATTCGACGGCGGCACGGCTGAGTTTGGCGGAAACCTTCTGCCTGTGAAAGGCCGCGAGGGGCACGGCGAACTCTTGGCGTGTCATCAGGCGATAGCCGCCCGAAAGGGCCTCGATCCGGAAACTCCGGTTGGTCGCGGCGTACTCGGCGTTAAGGCCTTTGATCAGTTCGGCGACGGCGGCCTCGGACTTTGGATCGGCGGGGCCATCGTCGGCATCGGGGTCGCCGTCTGCATCGGGAAGTGTCTTGCCCTTGGGCGGTTTCGCGAGGCCGACGGCGAAGGCGAGGCGTGACGCGTTGACCGGGCGGTCGATGCTCAGGAGGATGGCCTCGATGGCTCCGGCGAACGGGACAAGCGGCGTCGGGAGCCGCGTTTCGTCGGGAGCGGTTTCGATGCGCTTGGGCGGGAGAAGCGTCGTCATGCGCGGGCACCCCCGAGGAGGGCCGCCAGCAGTTCCGGGATTCCCTCGCCGCGGGTAGCGACGGTTTCGACGATCGCCCTGCGGCCGGCGACGTCACGCAGGTCGCGGACGAGTTCGTGCTCTCCCGGGTGGTCGGACTTGTTGCACACGAAGATGTCGGCGATCTCGAGAATTCCGGCTTTGTCCATCTGGACGGCGTCCCCCATGCCCGGGGTGAGAACGACCGCGGTCAGATCAACGTGCTGGCGGATGCGGGTTTCGTTCTGGCCTGCGCCGACGGTTTCGATGAAGAGCGTGTCGATCGCTTCGGGGCCGTCGAACGCGCCGCCAATCAGTTCGATGATTTCTGGAAGAGCGCGGTAGTCTTCGCCGCTGATCGCGAGGCTGCGGTAGTAGACGCTTTCGTCGAGGGCGTTGAAATCGACGCGGAGGCGGTCGCCCAGCAACGCCCCCGAGGTGATGGGGCTCATCGGATCAAACGCGACCACCCCGCACCGGCCCGCGTAGCCTTGTTCACCGGCCTTGGAGCGGCGGGAGAATTCGCCGACCATCTGCGCCACCAACGTCGACTTCCCGGCTCCCGGCGAGCCGGTGATGCCGACCACCCGCCGGGGCTTGCGACGCCGGGCATCGCTCCGCACCGGGCGCTGATCGTGAACCAGCGAGATATCCCGCGCCAGTTGGGCGGCGGCGTTGGGCACCGACCCTTCGCCCACCACCGTCCGCCGCGTGACGACCGCATCTTTCACCGCGTTGGCGATGTCGAGAAGCCCCACACCGGTCGTGAAGCATCTGCGGACTCCCGCGGCGAGGAGTTGCACTACATCGTCCTGCGGCAGGATTCCGCCCATGTAGACGGGCAGGTCGGGCCGGCCCAGAGCGGCCAGGGCGTTCACGAGTTTCGGCCCGAGCACCAGGTGAGAATTACTCATCATCGAGGCGCAGATCACATCGCAGTCTTCATCACGGGCCGAGATTGCGAGGCTCCGCGGCGTCTGCCACAAGCCCGAGTAAATGACGTGCACGCCGGAATCGCGGAGGGCCCGGGCGATGACCTTGACCCCCCGGTCGTGACCGTCCAACCCCATTTTCCCCAAGAGCACACGCGGACGGTGCGGTAGTTGCGCGCAGCGGTCCAACTTCTCGAATTCGGTCGTGGGAACGTGCAGCGCGGTCGTCATTGTCGCGGATAATACGAGCCTGCACCACCGGCGGCACCGGCCGGTCCGCGCACGCTTCCGCCATGTCCGGCCAAGCTGCGGCCCACGCCCGGCCGCCCTCCGGCTCATCTTGCCAGCAAGGCCGCGATCCGGCGTTGCCGATAGAGATCGCTGGTCCAGATGGTTTCGGGCCCGCGGGTTTGGGCGGGTGTTCCATCCATTTCTCGGGTGGATCGGTGGGCGGCATCGATTGCTGGGCCCGAGACGCGCGGGCGCAAGACCACGGCTGTGCTTTCGGGAACGCTCAGGGCCGATCGGTCGGCGAATCGATCGACGAACTGACTCACGCTGCCCATCCGCTCGGCTCCGCCGTTTGCGGGCGGAGCCTTGGGCAACAAGGCGCGAAGGTCGCCGCCGATCGAGAAGATGGTTCCGGGCGGGATGGTGGCGAGAAGTCCTGACTCGGTCGGGGTGTACGTCGAGCGGGGGAAAATCGCGGTCACGCCGCGGTCGATGCGGGCGAAGCGGGTTTCGCCGCCTGGCACGCCGATCCGGAAGACTCGATCAAAGCCGGTGGGAACTCGCAGGTCGGCACGAAGCACGCGTTGGCTGAGTGCGAGCGGGCTCACGTCGGCGTAGGTCGCGTCGATCGCCTGGAACGTCACGCCGGGGTCACGCCTGTGCGAGTGCGCCTGGGCTCGTACGGTCCCACTGACCGATGCCGTGAGGGCTGCGACCAGGATGAGGTGGGGTGGGTTTCGGGCCATCACTCGTCTGTATCGGCCTTTGGCATCGGCAACCCCTCGGCGCCATTATCGCCGGACGTGGAAAGGATCATGCGGATGATGAATGACACGGTGCCGTCGGCCCCGGCGGTTGCCTCAGCGAGTTTCGCTCCGGTGGCCGTCCATCGGTATACGGAGTCGAGCAAGGGACCATCGACTTCTTTATGTCCGGTGGTCTTGCCGTTGAGAAAGCGAGCCTTTTTGACCTTTCCGGAACGCTCGAACAGGACCTCGATCACGGGGTTTCGCGGCGTTATGGTGAGCCGGGTGGTGGTGCTCCAACGCGGACGAACCGTCTTGACTTGGATGCCCTCGCCGGCAAGCACTTTGCCCGGTCGAACCGAGTAGTCGGGCTCGCGGCTGGAGGCGTCGCTTTCTCGATCGGACTCTTCCGCCGGGGCATCGCCGCCCGTGGCCGGGGTGGAATTCGGCGCGGCCAGCGACATGGTAACCGCGGGTGGAACGATCGGCGGCGTTGGCAACGCGGGAGTTGGCGACGGGGGACTTTCCGAGAGCGGAGGCGGCTCCGCACTATTAAGGACCGGGCTTGGCGGTTGCGGCGAGGCAGCGGGGGGAGGCGGCGGAGCGGTCGCGACCACCTCCCTTATGGACTCGGGGTCGGGGCCCACATCGGGTACCGCATCGTCGGTTTCACCCTCATCGACGTTTTCAACTTTCTCCGGTACTTCTTCGATCAATTCTCCTGGGGGAACTTCGACGAGAGGCCTCTCCGATGGGGATTCTGCGGTTTCGGGGTTGGGCTCGACCGTTCGCTCTCCGGGCGGTTGATTTGGCCGTTCGACCGGCTCCGACACCGCCGTGTCAGCTGCGGAATCTTGCTGCGAAGGCGAATCCGGCGGGGACTGTCGCTCAATTTCCTCCGGGGGCACGTCGACGCCTGGCGCGGACGCCGCCGACGGAGTTGATGCCGGGGCGGGGCGGCCCCCGGTGCCCGGAGAAAGGGCCAAAGCCGACTGATCGGTGACGGAGAGCGGTCCAGAATGTGGTGTCGATTCGCTAAACCCTTGCCAATTATCGGTTTGCACAGGGGCTGCGTCGATTCCCAAGCGGGGG
>CAZJXA010000247.1:0-2605 GCA_964549785.1 uncultured Phycisphaeraceae bacterium
CCCCAAAACGGTCGCTCCCTTGCCAACGACCGACCCGCCCGCCGATCCGGGGTTATCGCCCGACGACGACAGCGACCTGTTGCCCGGCCTCCGCTCCAACGACTCCAAGTCCTGGACCGGCCTCATCAATCGTTACCAAAACCGGCTTTATACGGTGTGTCTCCGCATGGTGCACGACCGCGACTTGGCGGCCGACCTCACGCAGGACGCCTTCGTCAAAGTCATCCAAGGCTTCGCTTCATACGACGGCCGGAGCAAGCTCTCAACGTGGATGATCCGTGTCACCATGAACGTCTGCCTCTCAAAATTAAGGTCCGAGAAACTAAGGCGACACGCCAGCCTCGACCGCCCTTCGACGAGTGACCCGGATGGGGGCCCGTGGAGCGACTCTTTTTCCGACGTCACGGAACTATCTCCGGTCGCGAGCGTCGAAGCCAATGACGATCGGGAACGAGTTCTCAGGGCACTCGCTTCACTCGAGCCCGATCAACGCGCCGTGCTGATTCTTTCGGATTGCCGCGGCCAGAGTTATGAGGACATCGCGTCCACGCTCTCGGTCGCTGTCGGAACCGTGAAGTCGCGTCTTTTCAGAGCCCGCGCCGCCCTTCGCGATGCAGTTGAACGCCTCAGTAACGCTTCCGAGGTTTCTCGCAAGCCGCGATCAGCCTGACCAGCCTTTCTCCACTGTCTTTCTTTACCCTCTCATGAATGACCGTTCCCACAATCCCGCCGAGAAGTTCAACGGCCCACCCGCGGATCGATCGCCGATCACGGAGTCGGAAATGCTCGACTGGATCGACGGCACGCTCGACGAGGCGGGGGCATTGCGGCTGGAGGCGGCTTCCGGACGCCTCGGATTGCGCCGACGAATCGAGGAAATGCGTACGAATCGGGCGGTACTCGCGGCGACCCCCGAAGCAACGGCCCCCGCGGGCCTTGCCGAGCGTGTCATGGCTGCCGTCGAGCGGGAAACCCTGATCGGGCTCTCCAACGGTGACCCGGTTTCTGATTCACTCCCGATCTCGCGGTTTCCTTCTCCGAACCGGCATCGGTCGGTGTGGTCGCACGGTCGCGTCCAGTTCGCCATGGCGGCCGGGCTCCTCCTTATCGCGGGCGGCGCGGCGTATTGGGGCGTGCTTCTTTCGCGCAACAACGGGCCTATCAGTCCGGTAGTCGGTGACCTCGCGCTAAACGACGCCGCAGGTTCCGCAAACACGGTTCCAAACCCATCGGCGGCAAGCCGATCCGTCGAGCCGAATGTGCCGCCGGTGCTGGCCGTCGATGAATCCCAGTCTACCTCCGTCGCGATCGCGGAAGGCCAGCCCCCGGTGGACGCGTTCCCTTCTATGGCGCGAGCAGCGCCCGGCGCCCCCACACCGCGAAATGAATCGCAGGGGTTCGAGGAGCCGAATGCTGGCGGGGTCGTCAGCGACGACGCCCGCGCCCTGGTATTGGCCCGTGAAGGTCGTTTGGTCATGCGGGTGATCGCTTCGAACGTGCGGGCCCTCCCACAGGTCACCTCGGGCGCAATGTCGGAATCCTCGCTCCGCGATTGGAAACTGACGGATCGGGTGCCCGAAGCAACCATCGCGATGGTTATGCCGCGGAATGTTCCGTTCGGCCTTGGCCCGGGCGAACCCATACTCGCCTCCGCGGAGGCCGTCAGCCTCATCGGCCCTCGCGCGTTGTTCACCTGGACCGCGGCGTACACCTCCGACCGCGTGGCCAAAGTCCGCGGCACGTTCATCGCCGAACTGCCCGCGACGCGCAGCGTGCTGAATGCCGTTCGAAGCGTCTTTACTGACAAACTGGACGCGAGCGTGGTCTTTGAGGAACTCGCCACGCCCATCGCCGCTTCCGGTGCGGTCGATGCCCACGCCGCTCTCTGGTGGACCAACCCGTCCAGCCAGTGGGTTCCCAACGTCCGCATCCCGGTGGTCGTTGAGGAACGCTGAGTCCGGACGGTGCGAGTGCGAGCACGTCGGTCAGCCTGTGTCCCGTACTCTCCACCTCAGGCCCCTCGCGATTCAGTCCACCGTTACCAACGGTGCCAGCCGCTTCAACGTCCTCTCGCCGATTCCCTTCACCTTGTCCAATTCGGCGACCGACTTGAACGGGCCATGGACTTTGCGGTAGTCAAGGATCGCTTTCGCCATCTTCGGCCCGACATCCGGCAGAAGTTCCAGTTCCGCTTGTGACGCCGTATTGAGATGGATCTTGCCCGGGACGGTCCGGGCCGTCGGCCTCTCCTCCGCCAAAACCGTCGGTTCAACGATCGGTTCGGCGACAACCTTTTCAATCCGCGCAACCGCGGCCCTCACACTTGAGTCCGCCAAACTTGATTCCGCGCCGACGACGCCGGCCGCCACGGGAGCCTCGAGCGCCCGATCCGGCGCCGGAGGCAAGACGTACACAATCTCGGAATCACGCTCCAGCCGCACCGGCCGCCGCATCACGGAAAACGTCACCCCCGCGGAGATGGCCGCCGCGAGCACTGCAACCGCGGCGGCTTTGGCCGGTCCGGCCGTCGACGTTTCCCGTGATGAACCGCCGATGGGCATTCGCGTCTCCCCTCCGTCTCTTCGTGTCGTCGTGTCGTCGTGTC
>CAZJXA010000247.1:2705-4745 GCA_964549785.1 uncultured Phycisphaeraceae bacterium
TCGTGTCGTCGTGTCGTCGTGTCCTCGTCGCTACGTCTCAGCGCGCTAACGGCGAACGCCCCTCCTTGAGGCACTGCCGAATCTGCGCGAACCTCACCAACGCGGCTTTCGGCTGCCCGTTCGCCGTCACCAGCCCGCCGCCGGGCATCTCGCTCGCATCCGCTTGCACCGGAAAATCAGCGAGTTCTTGCCAACAGATGCTCGCCATCGACGGCTTTGACGCCGCGATCGTGATCACCCGGGTCATCCACTCGGATTGGGCTGCCTCCGACCAAGGTTGTCTCCAGTACCCGGGCTCATAGGCATCTTCCGCGGAAGCACCGACCCGCGACCGAAAGGGCGTCGGCGGGACCGGCGCGCTCGGTGCGCCCAACGAGAGATGCAACGGTTTCTCGAGGCCGGCGAAGCGGTCGATCATGGCCGAGATTGACATCAGGTCGCGCGTGGCCGAACCCGGGCGGGCGTCCCCCATCTGAACCCGCAGCCCGACTCCGTCGATCGCCAGTTGCGATTGCATGACCGCCTCCGCGTACAGGTAGGGCGGGATGGACCTGCGGTTGTACGCGTGATACTCGCCCCACGGCTGGTCGATCTCAAGCACGATCTTGGCCGACGGGTGCAACTTGCGGACCAGCAGCACGCACATCCGCGTGAGGTCCATAATCTGCTCGAAACTGATCTTGAAGTTGGTGTTGATGTGCAGTCCGCTCGCCACCACCCACCGCTGCACGGTGCGGCGATACCGCGTGACGACCGCCTGCACATGCTCGAAGACGAGGTCCCGGAGCGTCTCGTAATCGTTCTCCCAGATGTAGAGCCAGTCCGGGACCGCGTGCGCCCGGAAATCAATCAGCGGCCCTCCCACCACCGGCACTTTGGCGGTGCGCACCGCCCACTCGATCCAGCGGTCGGTGGCCGCGAACTGGTATTTGCCTTCCGACGGCTCCATGTCAATCCACCGCATCGGCATCGCGACAAAATCGCACGCGAGCTGGGCCGCCCGCTGCAATGGATCGCTGAACTGCCCCGGTGAGATCGCGCTCCCCAATTGAGGCACACCGGCCAGCACCACCGTGCCCGAGCCGGGGATCAGGATCGGCGCCCCCGGCGGCGGAGTTTCCGGAGTCAGCCGCGCCAAATGCCCCGCGGCCTCGCTGTGGCCCTTGCCCGACATCCGCCCCTTCAACTGCCGCTCCGCGTTGATCAGCGTCAACCCTTCACCCGCGTTCACGGCCAGGGCGATGGCCCGCGAACTCTGCCGGTCGGCGGCGGCCGAAAATCCGCCGTTCTCAGTCGCCGCCGACGCACCAACGGGCACGTCACGCTGGGCGACGAGGGCCTCGGTAAACGCGGTACGCGCGTGCTCGAACTGCTGGATGACCGGGTTCTCGGAAGGCAGGTCCGTCAGGCCCCAGTCCTCGAGTTTGTTCAGGAAGAACATGATGCGGTGACGCGCCAATTCCATCGAGAGCAGATAGGGCCGTTCGCGAACCGGTAAGAGACACGTCTGCAGCGTCAGCAGGCCGAGCCCGTTGCCGTTCAGCACGCCGGGCAGATGGCTCGAGACGCCGTGCAGTTCCGGCACCGGCTGCCCGTCGATCTCGGGCTTTCCGACCTTGAACTGCAGCACCAGACCGGCCGATTGCGGCTGCGGAATGCTGCACCGGACCAACGGTCCGTCAAACGTGACCTCGCCCTGAAACGGGATGTCGTCCGTTCCAACAAGATGGGCGTGGCGGGGCGGGAAGTTTCCCGCGTCCACTCCGTCGGCATCGAAGACCACGAAACTGAACATCGTTCCCTTTTCTTCGGTGCGCCCGGCCTTGGTCGGACCGGTCTCCAGACCGGTGCCGAGTTTGGTGGTTCCGGTCTCTAAAGACCGGTTCCGGGCGGGAATCCTTGGGAGCACCGGACATGAAGTCGAATGGCACTCCCGCATCGGCGACACCAATCGCGCGCCGCATCGCCCTTTCCCGTCATTCTTTCGTCGGTGATTGTCCGCCGTACTCTCGATTTCCCATGACCCCCACCTCCCCCACC
>CAZJXA010000248.1:0-4732 GCA_964549785.1 uncultured Phycisphaeraceae bacterium
TGAGAGGTCTGAGGGTTGGATACGGGCATCCCCCACCGCTATCGTTGGGCCCCCTTGCGGTGGGCGGCTGGCCGCGGGGGCGCACGGGTCACGAGATTCACAACCATCGACAGGGCAATTCTTTATGTCAGCAACCGGCACGATCACCCAAGTCATCGGCTCCACCTTCGACGCTCAATTTCCGGAAGATCAGCTGCCGGACATTTATAACGCGGTTGAGGTGAAGGCCGAGACGAAGGTCGGGATTTTGGATCTCGTGGGCGAGGTGCAGCAGCACTTGGGCGGCGGGCGAGTTCGCGCGGTTGCGCTGGGTTCGACCGACGGGCTGCGTCGCGGCATGAACTGTGTTGATACGGGTTCGCCGGTGACGGTGCCGGTGGGCGAGGGCGTATTGGGGCGGGTGTTCAACCTGCTCGGGCAGACCATCGACAAAGGGGCTCCGCTGGCCGCGACGAAGCGCTCGCCGATCCACAAGGCACCGCCCGAGTTTTCATCGCTGAACCCGAACACGGAAATTTTGGTGACGGGCATCAAGGTCATCGACTTGATGTGCCCGTTCGTGCGTGGTGGAAAGATCGGTTTGTTCGGCGGGGCGGGGGTCGGCAAGACCGTCGTGATTCAGGAAATGATCGCGCGCGTGGCGAAGAACTTCGGCGGGTACTCGGTCTTTGCGGGCGTGGGCGAGCGGACGCGGGAAGGGAACGACCTGTGGCGTGAAATGAAGGAAGCCGCCTACACCGACGAGAACGGCAAGACGGCGCACGTGCTGGACAAGGTGGCCATGGTCTTCGGGCAGATGAACGAGCCGCCGGGTGCGCGTCTGCGGGTGGCGCTTTCGGCGCTGACGATGGCCGAAGAGTTCCGCGATGCCTCGGGCAAAGAGACGCTGATGTTCGTGGACAACGTCTTCCGGTTTACGCAGGCGGGTTCGGAAGTGTCGGCCCTTTTGGGCCGCATGCCCAGCGCGGTGGGGTATCAGCCGACGCTCTCGACGGAGATGGGTGAACTTCAGGAACGGATCACGTCCACGAGCAAGGGCGCCATCACGTCGGTGCAGGCAATTTATGTGCCCGCCGACGACTTGACCGACCCCGCGCCTTCCACGACGTTTGCGCACCTGGATGCATTCATTTCGCTCTCGCGGGGCATCGCGGAAAAGGGCATCTACCCGGCCGTCGATCCGCTGGGCTCCAACTCGCGGATTCTGGACCCGAACATCGTGGGCGAGCGGCACTACCGCGTGGCGGTGCGGGTGCAGCGGATTCTTCAGCGGTACAAGGACCTGCAAGACATCATCGCTATTCTGGGTGTTGACGAATTGAGCGAAGAGGACAAGTTGGCGGTCAACCGGGCCCGCAAGATCGAGCGGTTCCTCTCGCAGCCCTTCCACGTCGCGGAGCAGTTCACGGGCTTCAAGGGCGTGGACAGCACGCTGGAATCGACGATCGATTCGTTCGAGCGGCTGTGCAACGGTGAGGGCGACAACCTGCCCGAGGGTGCCTTCATGTACGTGGGCTCTTTGGATGATGCGAAGGCGAAGGCGGAGAAGATGTCGCGGGGGTAAGCGGGAGGGATTGGGCATTGGCAGACGCGCCTCGTCCGCCGACTCCCACAAGTGCGTCGCCCCGTAGCGTTCTGTCGCGTTTGTTGAATTGAAGCGGGGCGGGCGCATTGGCGCCCGCCCTTTTTTTCATTGGCGGGGCTTGTTTGCCTTCCGGGATTCGCACACGCGGGGGTGCGACTTCCCACCGCACGCCTGAGTGCGTTTTACGGTCCGTATCCTTCTCCATGCCCATCACCGCCGCCATCGCGGTCGCGCCCTCCGATCCCCGGTCCTTCCCCGTCACCCGCATTGAAGTCCGGCCGAGAGCGGGCGCTGCCGATGCCCGCGGCGAAGGGGCACATCGACAGGCGGTCGCCTCGGGGCTCATCTGTTCCCGAATCGACTCGGCCCGTGTGTACCTCATTCAAGGGTCCGTCCAAGCGCACACCGATCGCATCATCCACGCTCTGCTGGCCGATCCGGTGCTTGAAGTCGCGAGCGTGGGCATCGGTTACGGGCGCGGCGCGATCGTTGAGGTTCATCCGCTTCCCGGGGTGATGGACCCGGCGGCGCAGTCGGTGAAAGAGTCCATCCGCTCGCTGCTTGGTGTTGACGTCGCGGTCTCGACTGGCCTGCGGTTCGACTTTGTAGGCGGCGATCAAGCCCGGTCACACGCCTTCGCCGTCACCAACCTTGCGAACCCGGTTGTCCACCAGGTGACCGCGACGCCTTGGCACCCCGACTCGCTGCCGACTGGCTCGGCGTATGTGTTTGGGTTGCGGCACATTCCGATACGTGGCCTCGCGAACGACGCCCTTGCCAAACTTTCGCGCGAGGCGCATCTCTTTCTGAGTGTTGACGAGATGCGGGCGATCCAGAGCGAGTTTGACCGTCTGGGCCGCGAACCCACCGACATCGAACTGGAAACGCTCGCGCAGACGTGGTCGGAGCACTGCGTCCATAAGACGCTGAAGAGCACCATCACCTATCGGGCCGCCGCCCCAACGGGCTCTCAGCCGGGTGACGCACCACCGACCGCGGACGGCAACGACCCCGCGGGCCGTGCGGTCCCCAAGCCCAAAGTCGGCTTTGAGATTTCCTTTGGATCCGGCTCTGCGGCTCAGGCCCTCACCCGTGAGGGCGCCACCGATGAGGGCCTCACGCGGGCCGCCCGTTTGCCCGAGCCCGCTTTGTCGGACGCTGCCTTGATCGATGCGATCGACTGGTCCGATCGGCCCGGCCACACACTCAATGCCGACGGCTCGGTCACGATCCACAACCTGCTGAAATCGACCATTGCCGCGGCCACCCACCGGCTTATCGACGACGGCTTGGATTGGGCTCTTTCGATCTTCAAGGACAATTCCGGCGTCGTTGAATTTGATGACGACTGGGCGGTCAATATCAAGGTCGAAACCCACAACCGCCCCTCCGCCATTGAGCCCTATGGGGGCGCGGCGACCGGTATCGGGGGGTGCATCCGCGATGTCATCGGCACCGGGTTGGGGTCAAAGCCGATCGCCAGCACCGACGTCTTTTGCGTAGCGCTCCCGGACCGCTGGCGAGCTATTGGAGCGCTACCGACTACTGCCGCCGAGTCGTCGCTTCCTCCTGGCGTTCTACACCCCGCCCGCGTGCTTAAAGACGTCGTTGCCGGCATTCGCGATTACGGCAACCGCATGGGCATACCCACGGTCGGGGGCGGCGTGCACTTTGACGACCGGCACATCGGGAACCCACTGGTCTTTGCCGGTTGCGTGGGCATTCTGCCGCGGCATCTGGTTCATGGCGGCGCGAAGGCCGGCGATCGCATCATCGCGCTGGGCGGTCGCACGGGTCGCGACGGCATCCACGGAGCCACGTTCTCGTCGGCGGAGTTGGAATCCACGGCATCAACCGAGTTTGCGCACGCGGTTCAGATAGGGAACGCGATTGAGGAAAAGCGGGTGGGGGACGCCATCTTGAGGGCCCGCGATGCGCGGAGCGTGGAGGGCGGTGGGCCGCTTTTTTCGGGGCTTACCGATTGCGGCGCGGGCGGCTTTTCATCCGCCGTCGGCGAGATGGGTTCGCTCCTCGGGGCTGAAGTCCATCTCGACCGCATCCCGACGAAGTACGACGGGCTCTCGTACACGGAAGTCTGGATCAGTGAGGCCCAGGAACGCATGATTCTGTCGGTGCCCGCCGCCAACGTCGGCGCGCTGCGGGCGATCTGCGATGAGGAGGGCGTCGAGATTACCGATCTTGGCACGTTCGGAACCCCGGACGCCCAACTGAGCCTGTATTACAACGGCACCCTGGTGGGCCAACTGCCGATGTTGTTCATCCACGACGGCATCCCCATGCCGGTGCGCGAGGCCGTGTGGGTGCCGCCGCCCATGCCCGCACGCATGCCCGGCGCGGGCCGCACGCGAACGACCCCTGATATTGGACAGTCGCTGGTCGCGCTCCTTTCGCATCCTTCCATCGCGAGCAAGCACTGGATTATCCGTCAGTACGATCACGAGGTGCAAGGGAACACGGTCATCAAGCCGCTGTGCGGCATTGGGGGGCGCGGTCCTTCTGATTCCGCGGTCATCCAGCCGGTTCCCGGCTCGGTCCGCGGTATTGCGCTGGCCACCGGCCTGCAGACCGGGATCGGCGACCCCGCCTCTGGCGGCGATGCGTATCAGATGGCGCTGGCGGCCATCGATGAGTGCGTGCGGAACCTCGTTTGCACGGGTGCGGACGCATCGCGCATCGCCATCCTGGATAATTTCTGCTGGCCCAGTTGTGAGAGGCCTGCCAACCTGGCGTCTCTCGTGCGGGCCTGCGAGGGGTGCTACGACGGCGCGCTCGCCTACCGCACGCCCTTTGTTTCTGGCAAAGATTCGCTGAACAACCAACTGCGGTACACCGACCCCAAGACCGGGCAGCCGACCGTGATTGAAATTCCCGCCACGCTGCTCATCTCGGGGCTGGGGCTGGTCCGTAACGTCACGCGGTGCGTCACGATGGACGCCAAGTCGGTCGGGCACACGCTCCTCCTCATAGGTACCACGCAGGGCAGGCTCGGCGGCTCCCACTACGCGCGAACCGCCGGCCTTGGCGGCGACGACAACCCGGCCGTCCCCACCGTCGATCTCACGGTCGGCCCGGCGACCGCCCGGGCGGTCGCTCAACTGATTGCCGACGGGCTTGTGCAATCCGCTC
>CAZJXA010000249.1:0-4724 GCA_964549785.1 uncultured Phycisphaeraceae bacterium
GCGGCACCGGTGCCGCCGTCAACGCCCTCAGCGCCGACCCGGGCGCCGTGCTCTGGGCCATGGGCGACACCTTCGCCGACCGCGTCGAATCTTGCCATGCCAACCTCGACGCCCACGCGAAAGAACAACAGGAAGCCAGCGAAACCGCTTGGGACGGTCGTCTGCAAGTCCCCGAAGACCGCCGCTTCAGCGGCCTCGACGCCTGGCAGAAGGTGATCGACAGCGGCGTCGACGTCGTGCTGCTCTGCACCACCCCGGCCTTCCGCCCCATGCAGTTGGCCGCGGCCGTCGCGGCGGGCAAACACGTCTTCTGTGAAAAGCCCGTCGCCGTCGATGCCGCCGGAATCCGCAGCGTCCTCGCCAGCGCCAAACTCGCCCAAGCCAAACGCCTCTCGCTTGTGTGCGGCTTCTGCTGGCGATATCACGAGCCCGAACAAGCCAGTTTCGCGCGCCTGCACGAGGGCGGCATCGGCGACGTCCGATCCATCTACACCACGTACAACGCCGGCGGCTTCCCCGACCCCAAGCCCCGGCAACCCGAGTGGAGCGACGCCGAGTTCCAACTCCGCAACTGGCACTACTTCTCGTACTTTTCCGGCGACCACATCGTCGAGCAAGCCATCCACGCCCTCGACTGGATGGACTGGGCCATGAAGGGCGTTCCCCCTGACTCCGTCATTTGCAGCGGCGGCCGGGCCGCCCGCCCCAACACGCCCGAAACCGGCAACATTTTCGACCACTTCGCGGCAACCTTCGAGTACCCGAGCGGCGTCAAGGGCTTCCACATGAGCCGCCACTTCCCCAATTGCGCCAACGATAACTCCGCCTACATCGCCGGGACGAAAGGGGTCTTTACAATGCACCCGTGGACTCCCAGCCACATCATCGAGGGCGAAACGCCCTGGAAATACGCGGGAAAAAGCGGCGACATGTACCTTAGCGAACACATGGTGCTCTTCAGGTCTATCCGCGATGCCGACGGCCACAACGACGGCGACTGGATGGCCCGAAGCACGTCCCTCGGCATCATGGCCCGCATGGCTGCGTACACCGGCCAGAGCGTGACCTGGAAACACCTGATCGAGAGTGCCGAAAACATGGTTCCGACGATCCGCGAATGGGGCAGCATCCCCACCCCAACCTTGGCCGTCCCCGGCCGCTCCAAACTGGTATAGAGGTGCCGTGCACAGAATTGCTCTCTTGCCTCGGCATCTGGGATTGGCCATCTGCCGCCCGCACCGCAAGCCCGATAACCATTCGCGCGACGCACCTCCAACCGTCCCAATCAAATTCCGCCCATTTCCCTCAAAATCTTCGTGCATCGGACGGATTTTGAGGTACACTCGGTCATGATGGCAGGGGTCTCGCCCGTTGCCCACCTCTTCTTGCGGCCGCGAACTCTCGCATCGCCGCTCCCGTGCCGGATGGATTCGACACGTTCCCCGCGTTCCTTTCAGGAGCCCAGCCCATGCACACTCGGCGCCCGTTCCGCCCCGGCTTCACGCTCATCGAACTCCTCGTCGTGATCGCGATCATCGCACTCCTGATCGGTATCCTGCTGCCCGCACTCGGCAAGGCCAAGGCTTCAGGAAAGGCGCTGAAGGAGCAGGCGGTTGCCCACAATCAAGTCAACGCTTGGGCGGCGTACTACACCGACAGCGGCGACAAGATTCTGGTCGCAGCGCCGCACTGGGCTTGGAATCACGCCCCGGCCACGTCATACGGGATTTATCCCGGCGATCCCTTCGAGCCCGGGCTCAAAATGGAAGGGTCCATCACCAAGACCTGGATCTGGCACTTCCTTGCCAACAACTACTTCCCGGCGGAAGCCCTGCAGATCGATAAGGCGACGATGAGCACTTTCCTTGCCCGGCCCCAAGGCGCCAACTTCCCACAAACCGGCTTCTCGGGGTATGTAGTAAATACCTACCAAGCCGCTCTCGGCTTTCATCCAACCCTTGGCTACAACGGCGTCTATGTCGGTGGCGCGTATACCGCCGGCGGATTCCGCGGGCAGAACAACACCGGCGGTCCCGGCGGCTGGGGAGAGCCTTCTCCAACAGGAAACCCGCGTTCGGCGGGCGGAAATTTCTACATTCGGAGGAGCGCTGACATGCGCCGACCGAGTGACCAGATTGTTTTCGCTTCATCCCGCGGCGGCGACGTCGGAGTCACCGGCACCTATTGGGACTATGGACAGGCGAAACCCGACACCGGCATTATCCGGCCCGGTTACTACATGGTGACGCCGCCCGCACCTCACCCGTGGGGACGCGGCGGTCGAAACACACCCTACACCCTGAACTGGACCAGCGGCGGTGCAACCGGCTGGGCGAACACCGGCAACAACTTTAACCCCCGGCTTGCGCCGTCCCAGTGGGGGATGCTCGACTGCCGAAACTTGGGGAAAGTCGTGACCGCCCAAGCCGATGCGAGCGTGAAACTCCAGAGCCTGGAGCAGCTCCGTGACATGCGCAAGTGGGCCAACATGGCCGGATCCGCCAACTGGACCTTCCCGACAACTCTGATTGGCATCGACTGGTAATCCCTCTCCTCGCACTCTCTATAAGGCCCGGCGGGACCCCCGTCGGGCCTGTTTTTTTGTAACTCTCCGGCAGAGTCCGCGCGAATACTCGGCACAACCTCGCCGTTGCGGCAGGCATGCCCGTGAACACGGCCTAGTGTCGCCGCGTAAGTCGGGTGGAACGGGATAACAGCCGGCCCCCCGCTCGGTCGGCAGCTCGCCCGATCGGCCGCTCCATCCACTCCACGGAACACCGTCATGCGATTCATCCTCTTCGTCGCAATCCTGTCGGCCTCGCTCTCTGGCCTTGCTGGCTGCACCTCCGAACGCGCCAGCGACAGCGGGCCCAATGCATCCGCCTCCGAGCCCTCGCGCGACATGAACTACATCTACCACGAAGTGACCGCTCAGGACAAGGCCACCGCCAAAGGCTCTGCCGCGGTCAAGTCGCAGGAAGTCGTCCTCTGGGTCAGCGGTATGGGGTGCCCCCTTTGCGCCTCCAACATCGACAAGCAGTTGGAACGCCTCCCGGGCGTAGAGACCGTGAAGGTTGACCTGGGGACTGGCAAGGTCCGCGTCGGAATGGACCCCTTGCTGCCCCACCCCTCACCCGCCCGCTTCGGCGACGCCGTTGAGGACGCCGGCTTCACGCTGGACAAGATCGAAGAGATCCAAGGCGGCTGAACGTCCCGTCTGTCCAGCTCGCTCGACTACCACGCCATCGGCGTCCCATCATAATTCAAGAACTTCCCGTTCTGCGAGTGGTCGGCGGTATCCATCACGCCCAGCATGAACTTCACGCTCTGCGGTGCGCTCATCGGCGCCTCCGGACCGCCCATGTCGGTCTGAACCCATCCCGGATGCATCGCCATCACGATAAATCCCTCCGGCCGCAGCTCCTTCGCGAGGCTCACGCTCAGCATGTTGAGAGCGCACTTGCTGGCCCGGTAGCCATAGCCCCACCCGCCGTTGTTCTGCGCGATGCTCCCCAACATGCTCGAAATGTTCACGATCATCTTCCGGTTGCCTTTTCGCAGCGCCGGCAGCACCGCTTTCGCCACCAGCAGCGGCGATGTCGAGTTCACCAGAAACGCCGTCTGCAAATCCTCGGCGGTCAATTCGCCGATCGACTTCGCGACCGAACTGATCCCCGCGTTGTTGATGAGCACATCCACCGAATCGAGCGCTGCGGCCAGCCGCTCCACCGCGGCAGCATCGGTCACGTCCGCGATCACGGGGGCATCACCAGCCAGCGCCTCTTCCAACGCCGGTGTGGGCTTCCGACACACCGCCACCACGCGGGCCCCCCGCCCCTTCAACTCCCGCACAAACTCAAGCCCGATCCCACGCGATGCCCCGGTAACGACATAAGTCAGCATGCAAAAACGGTAGGGACATCAACCCCGTGGTCTTGAACGCCCGGATCGAGGCCATGGGCCCCTTACGCATCTTCATTACACTCCACCGCCTTCTTCACCCACGACCCGAACAAGCCCGATCGGATCTCCGAAACCGTCCGTATCTTCACATGCCGCATCTTTTCCCCCGTCCCCTCCAGCAGGCGGTCGGGGTCGGAGAGCACACATCCGGCCGCATAAAACCCGAGGTTGACGTGCGACGTGTAGGCCGCGATGGAGCACAGCAGCCCGCTCTGCTCGTAGACCGGTTGCCCCCACTTGAGACTCTCGATCGCCCGCGGCGCTGCATCACGGACCACCCGCCGCAGACGCGTCACGATCTCGCGGCGAACCGGGTCCAGCGCGGCGATATACGCCTCCACGGTCTCAACCGGCTTTGCTTCGATCTCACTGGTCCCGCTAACGGCCGACCGCCGTGCCTTCACCGAAGCCCCCGCCAACGACGTCCTCGGCTTCGCCGCGACCGACATCCCCGACTTTTTCGCCGCCATCGAGCACCTCCCCAAGCGGCCAGTCTACCACCCTTTCACGCTTTCAACAACGCTGTTTCACTCGCCCGGCAACTTCGCCGATATCCTCGCTTCACCGCGTTCACATCCGCCCGATGGCTTGAACCCACCGGCCCGCCCGACTAACCTTCCGCCCGCGTCCTCAACGACGCCCCCGCGACGTCCACCACGAGGTCTGCGAGAAACCGCAGACCCGAACAATCCCCGATAGCTCAATGGTAGAGCGAGCGGCTGTTAACCGCTAGGTTCTAGGTTCGAGTCCTAGTCGGGGAG
>CAZJXA010000250.1:0-4644 GCA_964549785.1 uncultured Phycisphaeraceae bacterium
CCACCGCCCCGATCGCCGACCCACCACAAATCGCGGTCCCACTCGTGACCAGCGTCGAGACCTCGCGATCAACCTTGAGCATCCGGCCGAGCAGCAACCCGAGGCCAAGGGTCACCACGATGCTTCCCGCGGCGATCATCCAGCCCTCTCGGGCCGCCTTGGCGAGCTCGTGAAGGTCGATCCGCAACCCCAGCATGACCACGCAGGCTTGGATGAGATACTTGCTGATGGTCTTGGGCCATTTTTCCGCGGCAGCGATACCCCAAAGGCCCACCGCGATCCCCAACCCCAACGCCAGCGGTGCCACACACCACGGCGGGGGCAGCGCGGCATAGACACACCCCATCACCAACACCACCCGCCCCATCGTGTTCGCGGCGGGCGGCGGCATCTCCGATGGTGTTGCGCTGCTCAATGAGCGGGCAGGGTATCACCAGACTCAAGCGAGTCGCATCCTCAAAGCCCGAATCAGTTTTGAATCGTTGCGACCTCCACCACTCCGCCCGCGCGCTCCTCGACCCGCACCCCAAACAGCCCGAGAGTCTCGATGTTGGTCCGCGAATGTTCGGTGAGCGGCCCGGTGGCGAACGCGCCGCCGCCCAGCACCGCCAGCGGCACCATCAATTGGTCCGCCAAGTGCCATCCCACCGGCTTCTCCGCGGCCCCAAACTCTCGTACCTGATCCACAATCTCGCCCGCTACCGCCTCGGCCGTTACGCCGACCCGCCCCACCGTTGAAAACACATCCGTGACATGTTCGTGCCGCACCTCCACGAACGCCGCGTTCCCCGGACCTAGAGCATCGGTTACATCCACCACGTGCGCGGCGTCCGGCTCAAGCCCGAGCTTCGTCCGCAGCACCTGCAACTCGCGGGCCGCGACGTTGGGGCTCAGCCGCGACACGATTGCTGTTGCCGACATCCCGAGTCGCGGGCCCGCCTCCAGCAATTCAAACCTCGGCGACGCTTGCGCCGGTTCGATATCCACCACCACGCGCCCACCACCGGCCGGATAGAACCCGTGCCGTTCCATCCGGAGGCGCACACTCGCGCCCGCGCGATTCATCAGCGGCACGAGCGCTCGCTCGACAAACTCAAAGGGCGGAGCCGCCAAACAGTGCGTCCCACCCTCGACCGTCAACGTCGAAGCCCCCGCCCGCAACAGCGCCGGCAGCACCGCCTGAAGCACCAGCATGGTGGAACCCGCCGTCCCGACCGCGAACGAATACACGCCCGCGACGACCGGCCCGGGCACAAAGCTCACGTCCTGCGAGCCAACCACCGCACCTTCCACCCGGGCCCCGCACACGCCCGCGGCCGCCTGCACGCACGTCAGGTGCTGGCGCATCAGCCCGGGCTTGGCGCGTCCCGCCCGCACGCGACTCATGCGAAACCCGCGCCCCGTGACCATCGAAAGCGCCAACGCGGACCGCAATATCTGCCCCCCGCCTTCACCTCGTGACCCATCGATCTCGATCATGACCCCCACCTTCAGTTAGTCGTCCGCCTTGTCCCCATCCTTGATGACGAACCGGGCCTTCAGCCGCGCCACCTCGCTCGCCAGCCCCGCGACCTTGACGCTCTTCAGCACTTCCTCAAAGTCCTTGTAGGCCCGCGGGGCTTCGTCTCTCGGATAGTTCCGGCAGTTCGTAAGGATGTCGCTCTCCAGAAAACTTTTGTCGATTTCCGCTTGATCCAGAGTCTTGTTGGCCGCCGTCCGGCTCATCCGCCGACCCGCGCCGTGGTTCACGCTGTAGCACGAAAGGGCTGCGCCCGCCTCGGCCACCATCACGCTCGAACCATCCTGGGGGTTGCCGGGAAGCAAGATGGGGTGCCCGCTCGCCGCGAACGGAGTGCCCCTGAGCCCATGGTGCCCGCCGGGAAAGGCCCGTGTAGCGCCCTTGCGGTGCACCCACACCGGTTCATTCCGCACGATTTCTCGCCGCGCGATGTTGTGGCTGATGAAGTACACGAGCCGGCCGGTGGTCCCCGGAATCACCTCCTGAAACGCTTCCAGCACAAGCGAGTTGATGAGCATGTGATTGACCGTCGCAAAGTTCGCGCCCAGCGCCATGTCGTTCAAGTACGCATCGGCCTCGGGTGAACCCAGCGGCGCGTGCACCATGTGCTTGTCGCCACCAGGGAGCGGGATGCCCCACTGGGCAAACTTCTTGTTCATGGCCTTGAACTGCCCGTCCGCCAGCATCGCACCCCACCCGCGCGAGCCGCAGTGCGACATGAACGCAACATGCCCGTCCTTCAGCCCGAACACCTCGGCAGCGGCCCGGGCTCGCTGGTTTCTCTCCACGTGCACGATCTCGCACTCACCAAAGTGATTGCCGCCGCCATAGGACCCGAGTTGGTGGGTCTTCTCCTGGAAGACCTTGGCTTGGTCACCCTGCCAGTGCAGGGCGTTCTTACTCGCCATCAGGACGCTCAACCGATTGCGCAGGGCATCCGCCGTGCCGTCGTGGCCGACGTGAAAGCTGTCCTCACAGCGGGCCGCCCACTCGGTGGGAACGCCCAGGTCGTGCAGAACACCCGCGGAGGCACCCTCCGTCACGGCCCGCGCGCCCAACTCGGCGCTCACGCGCCGCCCCTTGGGAACCTGACGGAACCCGCGACCGGCGCCCGTCGGCGTCCGCTCAAGAATCGCATCGATCAGGGCCCGGCGGGTTTTCCGGTCGTCCACCGCTTCCGCCGGAAGGTCGAGTTGCAGAAGGCTCATCGAGCACTTGATGTCGACCCCCACCGGCCCGGGATAAATGTGCGAGGGCGAGACCATGACGCATCCGATGGGGGCGCCGTACCCGGCGTGCGCATCCGGGTTCAGAATGATGTCGGTCACACCCGGCGCGAGCCGCGAGTTAATCGCCTGCCGGATGCAGAACTCGTCGAACGAGTTGCGCAGCGTCTCGGTCGCGATCACCGTGATCGGCGACACCTTGTTCCCGGGCACCGGCATGATGGCCGTGGCCTCGCCGGTGGCGACAAAGCGAGGACTGCCTGCTGATTCTGATTCCGATTCTTTCGTTTCACTGTTCATAGGTCCCTTTCCGGCCGGTGGGCCCGGACCAGTTTGAAGGTCCGACGACAACCTCACCAATCAACACATCTGGGAATCAGAGACGGATCGTTCTCGGCTTCCTCGTCTCCGAATGCGAGCCGCGTGCCAACGCGTCGCCGACCGGTCCGATCCTTCAAAACCTCGCTATCACGATGCAAATGCCGATTCCGGTCCGTTGGCTTTATCTCAACGGATAATATACGATACAAACAACCATGTCTCTCCCCACCGTCGTCTTCGGCCTCCTGGGCACCTCACTCGACGTCGGGCACGGCTCCCACCGCTGGGAACGCTGGCGGCCCACCGTTGCCCTCTGCCAGCAGGACGACCTCGCCATCGCCCGCCTGGAAATCCTGCACCCGCGCATGGCCACCAAGCTCGCGCTCCAGGTGTCGCAAGACATCGCCCAGGTCTCGCCTGAAACCGTCGTCCGGCTTCACACCGCCGACCAGGTCGACCCGTGGGACTTTGAAGAGGTCTACACCCAGCTCCACGACTTCGCCGCCGCCTACCCCTTCGATACCGCCCGCGAGCAGTACCTCGTTAACATCACCACCGGCACCCATGTCGCCCAGATCTGCATGTTCATGCTCACCGAGACCCGCCGCTTCCCCGCCAAGCTCATCCAAACCAGCCCCGATCGCCGCAACAAAAGCCCCTCCGGCGAATACCGCATCATCGATCTCGATCTCTCCCGCTACCACAAGATCGCCGCCCGCTTTCAACGCGAACACACCGACAACATCAGCGGGCTCAAGTCCGGCATCGCCACCCGCAATGCCGCCTTCAACCGCTTGATCGAAGATCTCGAGCACGTCGCGGCGAACTCGGTCGATCCTCTCCTCCTCCTTGGGCCCACCGGGGCCGGCAAAAGCCACCTCGCCCGCCGCATCTACGAACTCAAGAAACACCGCCGCCAGGTCGAAGGGCGCTTCGTCGAGGTCAACTGCGCCACCCTCCGCGGCGACGGCGCCATGTCCTCACTTTTCGGACACAAAAAGGGCTCGTTCACCGGGGCCGCTTCAGACCGACCCGGCCTCCTCAGAACCGCCAACAACGGCATCCTCTTCCTCGATGAAATCGGTGAACTGGGGATCGACGAACAGGCCATGCTCCTCCGCGCCGTCGAGGAAAAGCGCTTCCTCCCCATCGGCTCCGACACCGAAGCCACCAGTGACTTTCAGCTCATCGCCGGCACCAACCGCGATCTCTCGGCCCGCATCAGCGAGGGCCGCTTCCGCGAAGACCTCCTCGCCCGCATCAACCTCTGGACGTTTTGCCTCCCGCCCCTGAAGGACCGCCGCGAGGACATCGAGCCCAATCTTGACTACGAACTCGGCCAGTTCGCCGCCCGCTCGGGCCGCACCGTCCGCTTCGCCACCGAATCGCGCCAGCGCTATCTCGCGTTCGCCGCGGAACCCCAGGCGCAGTGGTCCGGCAACTTCCGCGACCTTTCCGCCTCGATCACGCGCATGGCAACCCTTTCTCCCTCGGGCCGCATCTCTCCGCAGATCGTTGAGGCCGAGATCGCCCGTCTCACCGCGGCATGGTGCCGAGCCAGCACCCCCCACGTTCCCC
>CAZJXA010000251.1:0-4624 GCA_964549785.1 uncultured Phycisphaeraceae bacterium
CCACCCCGCCGCGGCCCCCCGCGTGTCCTCGCTCCCCAACGCCCGGCTTGTGGTTTGCTCGTGGCGCAGCCGGGCCGTGCGAGAGGCGATGAGCACCACGCCTTCAATCCCACCCCCGAGGTCCACCCGCTCCAATCGTGAACGCGTGAGCGACCACAGATGTTTGACCAGGCGGCTCGGACGGCTAAGCGTGATCCGAAGCCGCGTGGCTTCCGCTCGCGGGCGCAGGAACTCAAGATCAAGGCATCGCACGCCTTGTTCGCGGCGGGCAAGTTCGCACGCCAGATCGTCCAGCACTTGCCGGGTGGCGGCTTCGACCGAATCCCACCGATCGGTCGGTCCATCAAACAGCAACTCGCATCGCGGAGGCAAGAGCGGCCGCACCGGGTCTATATCTTCAAAACGCTCACCCAGTGCTTGCTGAAGACGTCTCGTCAGCACCGCGTCAAAGCGGGCCGTCAGCGAGGCCCGCGGGATCCTGAGCAAGTCGCCGACGCGAACAATCCCGATCTCGCCCAAACCCTCGGCAAGACTCGCATCGATGCGCAACGCCGCCAGGGGCAAGTCCTGAAGTGCATCCCGCTCGCGCCCCGCGGGCACGCAGGCGAGATCATGCTTCCCATAGTGGGCCACGCCCCAGGCACAACCAAAGTTCGAAGCCGCCGCCACGCGGGCCCGCAATCCCAAACGTCCCACCGCGGCGGCGATCATCCGCAGCAGCCCGGGCTCGCCGCGATGCAGCCGCTCGGTACCGGTCGTATCGAGCCACAGGCTGTCCGGCGCATCGGCCGCCACTTGCGGGGTAAATCGCAACGCCCAGCAGGCAAGTGAATGGAGCGCGGCCCTGTCCCGATCCGGACGATGTGCCTCGACATGGGGCGACAGCCGCGACGGAAGAAGCGTGCGCGCCTGGGCCAGGTCCATGCCTTCGGCGATTCCGGCGGCGGCCGCTAAGGCGCATCGCCGCGCCACCAACTCGCGCGCCGCTACCGACCGGCACAGCACGAAAGCCGATCGAACATCAACCGACCTGCCGGATGTCTTCGCCAGCCGTCTCTTCACGAGGTCGGTCGAGAATGTCGATAGCCACACGCAAACGACGCGTCGCACGGTCACGCTCCAGCACCCAGACGCGAGTCGCATGGGCCGCGGGCTGCATTCCTTTGCAGCGCAATAGCTCGACGGTCCATCGTCGCATCATGGAAGAGGAAGCACGGTTCGATACCAACCAGCGGGTCGCGGCGGCGGAAAGTTCAAAACGCTCCCAAGGCGGTCTGGCAAGCAGGCACAGGGCCGCTCCTGCCTCCGCCGCCAGCTGCAACCGCCGCGTCGCGATCAGGTTGAATCCTGAACCGTCCACCACCACAGCCGCCACTCCGCTTCGCAGCGCCAGGTCGCACGCCCAAAGCCTGTCCACCACGCTTCCGGCACGCACAAAAACCGAGCGGTCCAAACCGGGCACGCCGTGTGTTTGAAATAGCGATGGGACATAAGGCCAGACTCTGTGTCCGATCCAGATTGACCCTGCCGAATCACCCAGGCTGGTCGCGGCCCCCGCGACCTGCAGCAGCAAACTGAGCGGCGGCGTCCAGTACGTCTCCGCCTTCGAGGAAAGTCCGTCATCGCCGCAAAGGCCAATCCATTCATGAATCACACCAAGGGCCAAGCCTTTGTGCGGAAGGCATTTATCGATCGCGTCGATTCTGGTGGAAATGGCCGGGCGGTCAGCTCCGGCAGGCTTGGATGCAAACTGAGCCAGCTGCGCCAGATCGGCCAGAGCTACACCTTTGGGGATGTTCGCACCCGTCAAAACCATCCGTTAGGGTAACGGACGGGTTGAGGCGCGTCAAGTATCCGTTAGGTAAATCGATGCCGCTCCCCGGCAGATTAGAGATCGCCCGACAAACCGAGGCTGAGCCGATGGCCCACCAATCCCACCTGCGATCGGCCATCTGCGTCACGCCGCCTCGCTCTGCGCCTCCGGCTTCGTCCCGCACACCCCGTCCCGGGTCACATAGAAGAAGTCCGACGTGATCGGGTAGGGCAGCCGCTTGTAGTCGTGCATCACCCGGTCCTGAAGCCGGTTCACGAACGGGTCCGGGCCCGGCGAGAAACCAACGAACATGTCGCGGGCCGGCGTCGCCACATAAAAGTTTCCGCCCAGGCGGTACGCCAATCGCTCGTGCAACCCCGAAAGCAGCAGCCGCGCGGCGTCGTACCCGTCATGCTGCGAAATGATCGCCGCCTTCCCGCCTTCCTTGCTCTCGACCAACTGCACCTCAAGGTCCGGCGCGTACTCGTCCAAATTCTCCCTCGCGATCGACTCGATATCGTCGATGCACAGCCTCCAGCGCAGCACCTGCTCCGTCGTGATGCTCACCGTCATGTGCGGCAGATCCGTCACGAAGACGATCGCCGTGTCGTTGACCCACGGCACGTGCGCCACCTGCTCCCGCGAAAGGTGCCCGAAAATGCTCATCGGCTGGATCCGCGGCATGATCCGCGAGCGCGCAAAGTCGATCGACATCCCCGATAACTGCATGGTGTCGCTGGCGAACAACTGATCGAGATAGTGCTCGACGATCTCCGTGCCCCGACCCGGCTCATGGTTCACCATGCGGTACAGGTTCTCGAGGTCCAGCCGCCGCCCGTTCACCAGCAACTCGCGCGGCCCCACCAGGTCGATGCTGTAATCCGGGTGCTCCCGCCGCAGCATGGTGGCGACGGTTTCCGCAAACGCTTCCGGCTCTCGGGGCATGGTGGACATGTCTCAACCCATCCAATCTCAAAGGAAACCGGTTGCCGCACCGGCGTGCATCCACGCGGGTTGTCGGTCACCGCTTTCATCAACACGGAACGGGCGAATGCCCGCGTTAGAATCTCCGTGCAGGTATCGTCAGTCGATACGCGGCCTCGCACGCGCTGTTCTGCCTTTCCGTCCGCCGCGCGCCTCCTGGATGTAATAAACCCCCGCGTCGGGTGCAATCGTTACCGGCGGAGCGCAACCTCTGCCGATCCCCGCCCGGCGCCCGCCCCCCGCCGCCGGGGGACGCGGCGTTTCCCCGTGCTTACGCTCCGATTGAAAGGGACTTTTCTGAAATGCCGGATTCAACCGCCCGCCCCTCGTCACACGCCGATCCGTCCACCGCCGAGTCGATCCGACGCCTCCGCGCCAACATCGCCTCGGTCTATTTCGGTTCTCCCGCCGTCATCGAGCGCGTCATCATTTGTGTCCTGGCCCGCGGCCACCTTCTCATCGAAGACGTCCCCGGGGTCGGCAAAACCGTCCTCGCCACCGCCCTTGCCAAAAGCATCGACTGCTCCTTCAGCCGCATCCAACTCACCCCGGACCTCCTCCCCAGCGACATTCTCGGAACCACCGTTCTTGACCGCAACACCAGCGAGTTCGTCTTCCGACCCGGGCCCATTTTCGCCAACGTCGTTCTCGCCGACGAGGTCAACCGCACCCCGCCGCGAACCCAATCCGCCCTCCTGGAAGCCATGAGCGAGGCCACGGTCTCGGTCGACGGTCGCGTCACGCCCCTCGACCAGCCCTTCATGGTCGTCGCCACGCAGAACCCGCACGACTTTGAGGGCACCTATCCCCTCCCCGAAAATCAACTCGATCGGTTCCTGATGCGCACGGCCATCGGCTACCCGTCGAACGAAGACGAGGCCCGTGTCATCGACCGTCGCCCCGCCGCGGAAACCCTCCGCTCACTCCGGCCCGTGCTGCACAAGGACGACGTCATCCGCCTGCAAGAGGCCGTTGACGGTGTCCGGCTGGATTCATCGCTGATCGACTACATCGTCCGCTTCGCCACCGCCACCCGACGCAGCGAAGCCCTTTCGCTCGGCCTCTCGCCCCGCGGCTCCCTCGCACTCGCCCAAGCCGCGCGGGCCGCCGCGCTCGTCAGCGGAAGAAGTTATGTCACCCCCGACGACATCGTCGATCTTATCGCCCCGGTGTGCGGACACCGCGTCGTGACCAAGTCGCGTCACACCAACGCCGAAACGGTTGCCGAAGCCTTGGAAGCCGTTCTGGAAACCGTGCCCAGCCCGGCGTGACCAACACGCCCGCTTCACCACGCCACCAGTTGCCCCACGCCAAACCCCACGCCAAACCCCACGCACAGGCCCACCACCCCGCCAAGGCGTACGTCATCCGGCCTCTGTAGATCGATGTCGCCGTGCCGCTCCAGTCGCCGCACTCGACAACGAGCACATTCGAGCGCGTGAAATTGTTCACCGTCCCATTCGGCGAAAGCCCAATGATCTGCGTAACTTCCGAGCGATCCAGCCTCGACCGGACCACCCCGCGTTGAGAATCGCCTCCAAGCCCCTATAGTCCGTCCTACAACGTGGCCCTGTCGTCTAGCCTGGTCTAGGACAACACCCTTTCACGGTGTGGACACGGGTTCGAATCCCGTCGGGGTCATTTTCCCCCGCTCCGGCGGGGGTTTCTCGTTTTTGCCGGCATGACGACGCCCGTCACACCCGGCCCACCGCCACCACAACGCTGTCATTCTCCGCGTTCTCGTCGGTCGCGTTGCAAACCCTCGGGCCCGCTTGGGAAGCCCTGGAACCGTGCGGGCGCGAGGGCCGTCTTTGTCTTGATTGGGGG
>CAZJXA010000252.1:0-4614 GCA_964549785.1 uncultured Phycisphaeraceae bacterium
TTGGAGATTGCGCTTTGGGGCGTGCCGGTGGCGGAACGCGCGGGCGGGCGATTGGCGATTGGGGGCGTGGGAGCGGATGGTGGATTGAGTGCGGTGTAGAAGGAGGTAGCCCCACCCCCCGGCCCCTCCCCTGCTGGGGAGGGGGGAAGCGTCCACCGTTGCCCACTCGCTCACGCTCGGGGCTCGTGTCAGCAGCCGGAATCCCACGCCGCGAAGAAGACGATGATGTCGTCGGAATCGGAGTCCACGGCGGAGTCGCCATTGCCCCACGGCTCTTAACCATGCACAGCCTTGGCCGCCCTATAATGTGGGGTGTTCGTTTCTTCCGTTTGAGCAATTGCCACGCAGGGCCGAACTGCTGACCGCCCGACCACTCCGTCGGCTGCATTGATGGTACCAAGAAAGGCCTGACTCGTTTCGAGGAATGCCTTATGGACACCACGCTCGCATCAAGCGGCATCCTCGTCAGTTTGTTCCGCAACAACCTTGCCCCCGCGGCCCGATCGGCCTTTTCTTCGATCGGCCTCTGTGCTCTGTCCGCATCACTCGCCATCTCGCGGAGATCGACGCCATCTCCGCCGAGGCTCAATTTACGCCGTGCTCGTTTCAAGCCGGCGTCTCCGATCAGGACGATGTCATCGCCGCCGCTGATGACGGTTTCGTAGGTCTGTGCCGGTGTGTTTTACCCAAAGGTAACGCCCGATGACTCCAACCACCGAAGCGCCACTCCCATGGGCAAACCAGCCGTACAGCATCAAGCGGCACGGAGCGACGCTTACAAACTGCGACAGTGAGCCTGTGCAGACTCCCGGGTGTGTCCAGGCACACGGGGCCTTGCTTGTCCTGCGGCTGACGGACCTCACGATCCTCCAGGCGAGCGAGAACACCGACCGGCTTCTCGGCCACACTGCCGAAACGCTGCTGAACAAGTCCGTCCGGGAGGCTGTCGGCAGAGACGGAGAGGCGAGCCTGAAAACGTTCCTTGCGAAGGAGCCGGCCGACCGCAATCCGATCTACGTGTTCACCCTCCCGGCCCGCACTGACGTCCCTCCACTGGACGTGACGGCCCACACCGTCGATGGCGTCGCGGTGGTTGAGTTCGAGGCCACCGGACGCACCGGGGCCAACGAACCGGACTATTACGCACTCGTTAAGAAGACCGTCGCCCGGCTCCAAACAGCCAACACACTGCGGCAGTTTTGCAACCTCACCGCCGACGAGTTCCGGACCCTCACCGGCCTCGACCGAGTCATGATTTACAAGTTCCACGCCGACGGCCATGGCGAGGTATTCGCCGAGAGCAAGCGGGCCGATCTCAGCCCGTGGCTCGGGCTGCACTACCCGGCCGAGGACATTCCCAAGCCGGCCCGCGAGGTGTTTAAAAAAGTCTGGGTCCGCCCGACGCCCGACGTCTCGGGCGAACTCGCGGAACTCGTCCCGCTTACCAACCCGGACACCGGCCTGCCGCTTACCATGACCTTCTGCACCCTGCGCGGGGCGTCGGTCATGTACACCGAGTATCTGAAGAACATGACGGCGACGGCGGGCCTCACCCTCGCGATCCGCCGAGGCAACGACCTCTGGGGGCTTATCGCGGGCCACCACTATTCCGGGCCGAAGTTCGTGCCGTACCAAGTGCGGGCGGCGTGCGAGTTCCTCGCCCAAGTGGTCTCCCTGCAGCACCAAGCGGCCGATGACCGGGAGCATCTGGTCTACCGGCTGAAACTCGACGGAACGCACCAGCACCTCGTCGCCCAAGCGGCCCAGGAGGGCGGACTCGCCAGCATGACCGACGGCCATCCGACGCTGCTTGACGGCGTGGCGGCGGGCGGGGCGGCGATATACCACCACGACCGCTGGTGGCGGGTCGGAAACACCCCGTCAGAAAGCGAATTGGAGGCCCTCGGAGAGTGGCTCAACGACAGGCCGGAGTTCGCCTCTCCGACCCGCCCGCTGTACGTCAACGATTCGCTTGGTCGCGACTATCCCCCGGCCTCGGCGTTCACCGATGTGGCCAGCGGCCTTCTGGCCACCCCCATCTCCCGCGCCAACCGAAACCTGATGCTCTGGTTCCGACCCGAAACGACCCAGACCGTCAATTGGGGCGGCAACCCGCACGACAAGCCGACCGTTCCCGGCCCAAACGGTCCTCGGCTGACCCCGCGGCGGAGTTTCGAGTTGTTTCAAGAGTCCGTGCGAGGGCGATCCCTGCCGTGGCTGACGGTGGAACTCGAAGCCGCCGCCCGGCTGCGAATGCTGGTGATGGAACTCGTCGTGAGTCGCGCCGAGCGACTGGCGGATCTGAACGCCGATCTGACGCGTTCGAACGAAGAGTTGGACGCGTTCGCCTATGTCGCCAGCCACGACCTCAAAGAGCCGCTGCGGGGCATCCACAAATACGCCCACCAGTTGCTCCAAGATGCGTCGCTGGGGAGCGAGAATCGACCGAAACTGGACGGGCTGATGCGGCTGACCGTCCGAATGGACAGCCTGCTCGACTCTCTGCTGCACTTCTCCCGCGTCGGCCGGGCGGCGCTGCTTACCGAGGACACGGACCTCAACGAAGTCGTGGCCGAGGCCATTGAAATGGTGGAGGCCCGCCGCGCCGATGGTCCCCCCGAGATCGCCATTCCTCGGCCGCTACCGCACGCCCTGTGCGACCGGGTGCGGTGCCGGGAAATCTTTGTCAATCTCCTGTCGAACGCTCTGAAGTACAACGACAAGCCGCAGAAACGGGTCGAGGTCGGCTTCATCGCCCCGCACGAGGTTCACCCCCGTCCCGGCTGCCCAAGCGGGTCCGACGACCGCACGATCTATTACGTCCGAGACAACGGCATCGGCATCCCGGCGAGGCACTTCGAGCAGGTTTTCAAGATGTTCAAGCGCCTCCACGGCCGAGACGAATATGGTGGCGGCACCGGGGCCGGACTTACCATCGTTCAAAAACTGGTCGATCGGCACCACGGCCGCATCTGGCTCGACTCGACCCCCGGCGAGGAAACGACCTTCTATTTCACCCTCTCCGGCAGGGAGGGCATCTGACATGCCCAACACCAAGCAACTGTCTGTCATCTTGGTTGTCATAGAGGATTCCGACGAGGACTTTGAGACGTTCACCGAGGGCGTCAAGCAGTCCGGGGTGATGGCCGAGGTACGACGGGCCACCACGGGCGATGCCGGACTGACGCTGCTGCGCGAACTCGCCCCCGGCCGCCCGGTCATCGTGATCATGGACCTCAATACACCGGCGACCGACGGCCGCGCAGCGCTCGCGGAGATCAAAGCGGATCCGGCCTTGAGAACCATCCCGGTCGTCGTGTTCAGTACATCGGCCAACCCGAAGGACATCGGGCTCTGCTACGCCGCCGGGGCCAACGCCTATCACGTCAAGCCGGTCTGCCACCCGAACCACCTTCAACTCGTCATCGTCCTTGCGAGTTACTGGGTCAACTCAGCCGCTCTGGCCGTCGTCGGAGGAACCCATTTATGACAACTGGCACGTTGAGGACTGGCACAACACTCTCAAGCGTCACCGTGTGGCGGGTTGTCATCATTGAGGACAGCCCGGAAGACCGGGACGAGATCCGCCGGCTCCTCTTCAAGGGCTCGGACCGACGGTACCAGTTCGTGGACGCCGAGACCGGGGCCGCCGGGTTACATGCCGTCCTTAACGGTCCGGGCGGCCCGCCCGAGTGCGTGGTGCTCGACTACACCCTGCCCGACATGGACGCCTTGCAGGTCTTGGCAAACCTGGTGGGCCCGGACGGGCTGACCCTTTGCCCGGTGGTCGTGCTCACCGGTACTGCTGACTCGCGGCTTGGCCCGGCGGTGTTGCGGGCAGGAGCGCAGGACTTCATCGGCAAGAGTTGGATGACCGCCGAGAGCCTGACCCGGGCCGCGGAGAACGCAGCCGAGCGGTGGGCCATGACCCGGGAACTCTACGCGCGATCGGCAGCCCTTCAGGCCAGTGAGGCGCACCTGCGTTTGGCGGTTGAGGTCGCGGGGCTCGGGGTCAACCGCATCGATTACGGCTCGCGCACTGTCGTTCTGGATCCCATCGCCGCGGTGCTGTTCGGGCTGGAAGCCGGGGTGCCATTGCCTCGCACCGTCATCCACGCCACCTTTCATCCCGACGACAGAGACGAGATTTTTCGTCGTATCAACCAGTCCCTCGATCCGAGTGGGAACGGCTGCCTCGTGATGGAGCACCGGCTCGTCCGTCGCGACGGCTCGATCCGTTGGCTGTCCATCAAGAAGCAGGTCGTGTTCGGTGAAGTCGGCGGCGTCCGCGTCCCCGTGGCAGGAGTGCTGGCGGCGGTGGACATCACCGCGCGGAAGCAGGCCGAGGAAGCCCTGAAAGCAAACCGCGAGGACCTTCAGCGGGCCGTCGAAGATCGCACCGCCGAACTCACGGCCTCAACCGTCGCCCTGCACACCTCCGAGCGTCTGGCCGCCCTGGGCACGCTGGCCGCAGGCCTGGGCCACGACATCGCCAACCTCACGATGCCCATTCGCATGCGGCTGCGAATGCTCGAAGCCGCGAGCACGACCGACGAAAGCCGCGAGGACTTCGCCGCCATCAGCAAGTCCCTGGACCACCTGAGCAACCTTTCG
>CAZJXA010000253.1:0-4598 GCA_964549785.1 uncultured Phycisphaeraceae bacterium
CGCAAATTGTCGAAGCCCGCGAGCAACGACTTGCGATCTTCCAAACGATCGACCCGCTCTGCGGCCGCGCCCGTAAGAGGCCGGACGCGGTCGCGACGATCGCGTCCCCACCATCGAGCGGCCGAATCCAGCGCACATGCTCCCCAAGGTGTTCGCGCCCGATCGTGCCCGATGCCGCGCCCGAACGCAGCGCGAACGCCGCCAACACCGGGGCGAGGCGAACTTCCTCGTTCTCGTTCTTCTCGGTCTCCCCCGCACCCGAAACAACCAGCGCCTCGCCGCAAATCTGCACGTCGAACACCCGCGCAGCGCCCACCGAGGCCGACCAGAGGGCCTCCCCCGACTCAAGATCGAATGCGGCGGCTTGCCCCGCGCGCCGCACAAACACCACCGTCGATTCGTCGTTCGCGACTAAAAGATCCGTCGAATCAACCGCGCCGTCCAGCGGGGTCGAGAACTTCGGGAAGCGCCGCTGCCCCGCCTCGACCTCCTGTAGCACCCGCGAAAGATCGTCAGACTTCCACCGCGTTTCGCCCGACCCGTTGTCGATGCATTCCAGAACGCCGCCGCCCACCGTCGGCCAGAACACGACCGACCGATCGATGGTGGCTCGAAGCGGCACCGGGTCCGCACCCGGAACGGGCCGCACCCACGCCGCCCCCAGCCTCCCGTCCTCCATCCGTTCGCACCACAACCCAAACTCGCGAGCGGCCTCGCTGACCATAAAAATCTGATCCGCCGGGCAACCGTTCACCGTGTTTCCGATCGTCTCCACCGCCGACCAGCCGGCGATCACCTGATGCACCTCGCCCGCGAGCGTCGCCGCGACCGTGGGCCGCGACGGAGCGTCCGCCAGACGCAACCGCAACGATTCGGCGAATTCCACAAGCGGCACCGCGCTCCCGCCGACGGAAATCGTCAGCGCGGGTTCGTGTGCCCCCAGCGACCGCAGAAACCGATACACCGAGCCTTCGCGCCCGCCCCCAAACGCCACCGCCGCCGACGCCAGGCGACTCCACGCCGCGGAATCGATGGTCCGCCCGATCGATTCCGACACCCGCGCCGCCCCGATCGCTTTACCCACGCTCGCCGTGGCCAATCCCGAATCCGCCGCGGCGGCCGCTCGTTCAGCGGCCGTCAGCCACAACTCGGCGTTCCGCTCCGCCACCGGATAACGATCCGCGATCGCGATAACCGCTGCGGCATCTGCATCCGGCGTCAGCCCTGCGAATTCGTCATCAGCCTGTCGATCAAACGCCGCGTACGGGGCCGGACCGGTTTTCTCCAGCAGCACTTCCATCCGCCGCCGCGCCTCGGCCCCCGCGAGCGTCGGCAGCCCCGGTCCCTCAAACACCAGCCCCGCGAGCGACGAATCAACAAGCACCCGCTGATACGCCTCGACCGCTTCCCGGTGTCGCTCGCCGGCTTCGCGATGGGCGGCCAGTTCCAAAAGTTGATCAACCGACTGCCGTGGTGTGTTCGCGCTCCGCTCCAGGGCCACGAGCACCGCGTCCACGTGCGCCGGATCCTCCAGGGTCGTCAGCGGCAACGCCACCTCCCGATCGTCCTGCCGTTGCGTCCCCGTCCGCACCAGCCGCAGGAGCAGCGCGAAGAGTTCCCGCTGGGAAGCCTCGTCCCCGGAGGGCCCGGTGGCAACCGCCGCCGCGCGATCGAACAAGCCGCTCAACAGGTCGTTCCGCCCGGCCCGGTTCGCCAGTTCGATGAACGTGCGGATCGCACCCGCATCGTCCGGCCGGGCCTTCAGGTGCGCGGTCAGCCGGGCTTCCGCTGCCGCCCACCCGATATAGCTGTAGAGCCGACCGCCATCCGCCACCAGCACCCCACTTGCCTCGCCATCCGCCTCGCCATCCGCCATCACCAGATGTCCTGAGACCGGGAGCGGCACCAAGCGGATGCTTTCCGGCATCTTGGGGTCCATCACCGCCAACCCGCTCGGAACGGGCACCGTTAACCGGTCCCCCGTCACCACCGCCCTTCCGGAAGCGGCCCCCGCCAAGGGCGGGGCGCTCAGTCGCGCGGTTCCGTTCGCAAGATCGTCAAGCCGCACAAACGCTACCCGCGTGGGTCCGATCGCCGCCAAGGTCCCTCCGACTCCCAGCAGGTAGCGAGGCCCGCCCAAGGCCGAAGCCGATCGCGTCTCCAGTATCCGCCCGCCCGCGGCATCCACCTTCACCACGTTGCCGCCGTCGGACTCCAAGTACACCAGCGAATCCCCCCACACGATCGGGACCACCATGTCCCGCGGCGGAAAAACCTCGGTCGAGCGGTACGGCGGATCAAACGGACGCGTCGCCGCAAGCACCCGCACCCAGCGCGGCCTCCCCGTCGCCGCCTCGACCGCCGTCAGCACGCCCATCTCGTCGCCCCGGTACACGATGCCGCGGTCGATCACCGACCCCTCCGGCCGGGGTTGCGTCCGCCCCCAGGGCAAACTGCCGATGCTCGCCACATGCCGCACCCACAGCAGCCGCCCCGTGTAAAGGTCGAGCCCTACGAGATACAGCGACGTCAGCCGCCGCAGGTTGGCCTGTTTGCGAACCGACACCACCACCGTGCCGTCGTGCACGAGCGCCGGCCCCCGAATCGCCCCCTCCGCCAGCCGTGAATCCAGCCACGCCGGATCGACCGACCACAGCGCCGAGCCGTCCAGCAGCGACATCGCATGAATCCGCTGGTCGCCGTCGCGCCCGCCCGCGATCGGGATCCCGGTCGTCGCCACCGCGACGTCGCCCGAAACCGTGACCGTCGCCGCATCCTCGATCTCGCGCGCCGCTCCGGCCCCCGCCGCCGCAAACTCGTCCGAATAGTCGCGGGCCGCCGCGCCGTCCGGAAACGCCTCCCATATCGGGACCAGCGTCGCCCGGTCAAACGCCCGAACCGAAAGCCCGTCGTTGACAATCACGACCTCGCCCACCACGGTCGGGAAAATCCACGACCGGTCTTGCGGACGCAAATGTCCGTTGCGCAGAGGCTCGATGACCGCGGGCTCAATCCCTCCGAAAAGCACCGCCGCGAGGGGTGCCGGACCGGGCGGGGCGGTTGGCACCACCGCCGATTCGTGCATCGGTGACCGGACCTTGCGCGTCAGCCACTCGGGCCAATCAACCGCGATCCCCGGTTTCCCTCCCAGCGACTCCGCCCACGAGATGACCTCCGGCCGGGGCAGGTAGGCCGCGATCCGTCCGGCCAGATCGGCCACCGCGCGGGCCAACTCGCCCGACGCTCCGTCCGGGTGGGTAGTCACTCCCTCCAGCGCAATCCGCGCGGCCTCAAAGTGCCCCAACTCAAGCCGCCGCTGCGCCAGTCGCAACGTCGCTTCAAGCCCGCTGGGGGTCAGATATCGTGACCGCTCCACGGCCTCAAACTCGCCCTGAACAAGCAGTTTCGCGGCTTCGGGCTCCTCCTGCACGCGATACTTCTGAAGCAATTCCGGGTTCGCCAGAAGAAACGCATGGACGACCGATCGCACCGGAACGAACAGCGTCCGATCGTCCGGCGTGCTCAGCACCTTGTCGGGCTCGGAGATAAGCAGTTGCTGCAGAACTCGCACGGCCTCCGATGGATTGCCGTCCTCCGCAAGTTCACCCGCCCGCGCCATCGTGTCGATCGCCACCACCGAATCGTCCGGAAACGCGGATCGCACCGGCTGCTGACCGCGTGACGGGGCCGACGCGATCCCCATGGTCAGCCAAGAAGCCAGCAGCGTTGCGATCGTGCCACGGAAGTGATTCAAGCAAGGCTCCCTTCGCGCCCCACACGCTTTCAACGCGCTAGAGACGCGATGCAGATGCGACCCGTCTGATCGTTGGCAACCCCGTGCCCCGCGGAATCCGCCCGCCTCCAAAGTCATCTTCGGATCGTTTCGGACCCGGTCTGAGCCGCACCACCGGACCACCCCTCACCGGCAACCGGCCGGTTCGGCAGCGTCTGCAAGGAACCCACCGCCGCGACTTATCCGCCGCGTCCGACGGGCCGATGGCAAGGGTTCCATGCACGCGCGCCCGGCCCTTGGCCAATCCACAACCCGCAACGGCGGTCCGAGCCTCGATCTCCCCAATCTATTCGGGGCCAGGTTCGCGAAGGTTCGGTCCGGACTACCGATGCCCCGCTTGAGTTCCCTTTCCCAGGCCCGCACACCCCGCGTCAGGTCTCTCCGGGTCTCTCTGCTGCTCGCTGCCACCTGCCTGATGTGCCTCGCCGACCTGTGGATGACGCTCTTGTACGCCACGTCAATCGGCATGATCGAGAGCAACCCGATCGCCCGGGCCGTCATGGAGCACGACTCCCCGTACATGCTCGCGGGCTGGAAACTCGCAACCGTCGTCCTTTCCAACGGCATCCTCTTCTGGAACCGTCGGGTGTGGTACGCCGAGCTCGCGACCTGGCTCTGTTTCCTCACCATGGCGGCCCTCAGTGTGCATTGGCTCAACTATTCAAACCAAGTGAGTTCGTACACCACCGAACTCTCGATGCTGGCCATGACCGAGGACCCCCGCTGGGTCACCATGCAGGCGGAATAGAACACGCCTTCCGCCCGCCCGAACCCCGCCGTAAACTGCCGGCATGAACCCCCCGCG
>CAZJXA010000254.1:0-4591 GCA_964549785.1 uncultured Phycisphaeraceae bacterium
GAGGTGGTGGCTTCTTTTTGTTGCAGCCGGGCGCAACCACCCCGACCGCGACCAAGGCGAGCGTAAAGGCCGAGACGGTCGCGAACGAGACCGCGACGCGGAGGGTCTGGGCGTGCATGAGACGCCCAAGCGACGACCGTTTGCGAGTCGGACGAGCGTCAGGAGGCAAGGTTCGGGGTGTCATTGGAGGTTACCTTGGTGTTGCGGTCGATGCGGCGCATGAGGCCCATAAGTGTCTTGCCGGGGGCGAGTTCGTGCCAGCGCGTGGCGGTGTCGGCCCCGTAGACCTTGGCGAGGTGGGAACAACCTTCCGACCAGCGTACGGGGGTTGTGAGTTGTTCGACGAGTCGGCGACGGATGGAATCGGGGTCGGGCTGATGTTCGAGGGCGGTGACGTTGGAAATCACGGGGATGCGGGCGGACTGGATCGGCATTTTTGCAAGGGCCGAGGCGAGGCGATCGGCCGCGGGCCGCATCAGGGGTGAATGGAACGCGCCGGCGACCGGAAGGCTCGTCGCCTTGAGCCCGCCGGCGTTCGCGATGGTCATGGCCCGCTCGCAGGCGGACAGGGTACCGGAAATGACGATCTGGCCTGGGGCATTGAAGTTCGCACAGACCAGGACCTCGCCGTCGCGGGCCTGATCGCAGACCGCATCGGCCTGGGCTTCGTCGGCGCCGATCAGGGCGACCATCCCGCCCTTACTTTGGGTCGCGGCGTCCTGCATCGCTCTGCCGCGGAGGGTGACCAGTTCGAGGCCGTCCTCAAAGGTCATGGCCCCGGCGAGGGTGAGGGCGGTGTACTCGCCAAGGGAGAGGCCGGCCGACGCGCGGACGGGGGCGTCGGTCGGGGTCATGTTCCAGCGGGCGAGCAATCCGGACCAGGAAGCGAACGAGGCCGTGAAGATCGCGGGCTGGGAGACGTCGGTCTGATTGAGGCGGTCGGCGGGGCCGGTGAAGCACAGGTCGGTGAGCGGTGCGCCGAGCCGGTCGGCGAGGAGGGCATCGGCCCGTTGAAAGATGGACTTTGCCTCGGGTGAGGAGTCGTACCACGCCTTTCCCATTCCCACCGCTTGCGCGCCCTGGCCGGGGCAGAGAATGATGAGTGGATCGGTCATTGGGAGGGCAGTTTAGCCGGGAGGCGGAACGCGCGGTCGGAAGTCCGGACTCATCGTCGGGCGACTGGCCGCGGCCCCTCACTTGGAGTTCATTTTGCTGGCGGCACGGATGAAGGCGTATCCGCCGGAGAGGAGCCCGGCGATTGCGAAACCGAGCAGCAGCCACGGGGCCGCTCGGGGCCAGACCCAGCGTTGCAGTGCCCAGCCGATGGCGGTGAAGCCGATGACGGCGTAGCCGAAGTTCATCCCGACGGACATCGCCCGCATGACCGGGGCCCAGTCGCTTTCGGGTGGTTTTTCGCGGTCGGGACGGCGGATGACGGGCATTTCGGGAATCCTTTTCGCGTTCGGGGGCTTACATCACCAGTTTCAGCGCGGCGGTTCGGGCCGCGTGTTCGGCGTCACGGGCTTTGGAGATGTCGGCTCCTCCGCCTTGGGCGCTGTCCGGTTTTCCGCCGCCCCGACCACCGACGATGAGAGCGGCATCGCGGACCCAGTCTCCGGCTTTGAGGCCGCGCTTGATGTGAGGCTCGGTCACGCTCGCTCCGATGGAGACTTTGCCACCCGGGGTGTCGATGCACAGCAGCATCACGGACGCGTGCGGGCATTTGTCGCGGACCACCTTCACCGCGGCTTGCAGGGCGTTGCGATCATCGGGCCCTTCCATGCGTTCGACGACGATCGCGTCGTTCATGTTGCACGCTCGCTCCGCGATGAGACGGGCCTGACGGACCGCATCATCACGGGCTGCTGTGGAGGCGTTCTTGCCGGCCGCTTTCATGCGTTCCTGCGGCCCGGCGATGGCGGCCCGGATGCCGGCTTTGCGGCTGGCGGGGATGGTGGCGGCCTCGACCTCGGCGACCAGCGAATTGACCGCGACGGTAAGGTCTGCGTCCGCGAGTTTGCCGATCTCGATGGCGCGGCTGTGCAGCCGATCGGCGTCCGCGGCGGCGGCGGCGGCGGGCGCGCCGGTGAGAGCGATGACGCGGCGGACACCCTTGGCGACGGCCTCCTCGGCCACGATGGCGAAGCGGTCGATGATGGCGGTCGAGGAGACGTGGGTGCCGCCACAGAACTCGATCGAGAGTTCGTTCCACGCGGGGTTCGCGGGGTTGTCGGCGAGTTCCTGAACCGGCTCGCCGATGGAAACCACGCGGACAGGGTCGGGGTAGGCCTCGCCAAAGACGGCCCGCAGGCCCGAGATCGCGCGGGCGACGTGCAGGGGCGTGGGTTCCGAGTAGACCGTGAGATCCTGCTTGATCTGGGCGTTCACGATGCGCTCCACTTCCGCGAGTTCATCGGAAGAGACGGGCTGATTGTGAACGAAATCGAACCGCAGCCGATCGCTCGCAACCAGCGAGCCCTTCTGATCGACGTGCTGACCGAGCACACGGCGGAGCCCGAAGTTCGCGAGGTGGGTCGCGGTGTGATTGGACGCGACGCCCATGCGGCGCAGCTTGTCGGGCTCCATCGAGACCGAATCGCCGACGCGGATCTCGCCCCGCACCATGTGGCCGATGTGCAGGACGTAGCCGCCGAAGGCCTTGACCGATTCGACGGCGAACTGTCCGCCGTCGGCCGAGCGGCTGGCGCCGCGGCTTTCGGCGAGCAGGCGGATCATGCCGTGGTCGGCCTCCTGACCGCCCATCTCGGAGTAGAAGGGGGTGCTGCTGACCACGATGCCGACGGCCCGGCGCGCGACGCTGGGCTTGGCGGCGTTATCGAAGTTCTGTCCGTTGAAGATCGCCTCGACGCGGGCACTGACGTCGGTAACGCCGAATTTCGGTGCATCGTCGGTGGGCTGGATGTTCAGGTGCTTGAGGCGGGCGACTTCTTCGCCGGAGAGGGCGAGTTGTTTATCCTCGGTCTTGCCGCCCGTCTTGGACATCTCCTCGGCCTTGGCCCGTTCGGCTTCGTAGGCGACCATGTCCACCGTCAGCCCGCGTTCCTGGGCCATGAGCGCGGTGAGGTCGGGCGGGAAACCGAAGGTGTCGTACAACTTGAAGGCTTCAGGCCCGGAAATCACGCTGGCCTTCGAGGCCTGGAGTTCGTCGGCCACGCGTTCGAACAATTTGATGCCGCGATCGAGCGTCTTCCCGAAACTCTCCTCCTCGTCACGGATGATCGAGGCCACGCGTTCGGGGTCTTTCCGGAGTTCCGGGAAGGCGTCTCCGAAGCGCTCCACAACGACCGGAACAAGTTGGGCGAAGAACCCGGGTTTGGCGTTCAGCATCTGGCGGCCGTAACGCACTGCGCGACGGAGGATTCGGCGGAGGACGTAGCCTCGGCCGACGTTGCTGGGGACAGCGCCGTCGGTGATGGCGAAGGTGAGTGTGCGGACGTGGTCGGCGATCACGCGGTAGGCGGTGTCGATGCTTCCGGTGTCGGCGTCGCCCAAGCGGCCCATGTACGAGCGGGCCCCGGTCAGGCGCTCGATCGCGGCGAAGATGGGGGCGAAGACGTCGGTGTCGTAATTGCTGCGGACGTTGGCGAGAACGGAAACAAGGCGCTCGAACCCCATGCCGGTGTCGACGTGCTTGTTGGGGAGCGGCCGAAGAGACCCGTCGTCCTCACGATTGAACTGAATGAAGACGTTGTTCCAGATCTCGAGTACGTCGGGGTCGCCGGAGTTGACGAGCGACGCGGCGTTGCGGCCGCCGATACGGTCAAAGTGAATCTCGCTGCAGGGGCCGCACGGGCCGGTCTCCCCCATCTCCCAGAAATTGTCCTTCATGTTTCCGGGAAGGATGTGGTCGTCCGGGAGAAATCGCCGCCACAGGGCGCGGGTTTCCTCATCGGGTGCCAGGCCGGCCTTTTCGTTGCCGCCGAAGTACGTGGCGTAGAGCCGGTCGCCGGGGACCTTGAAGACCTCGGTGAGCAGTTCCCACGACGAACCGATCGCCTCTTCCTTGAAGTAATCGCCGAAGGACCAGTTGCCGAGCATTTCAAAGAACGTGTGGTGGTAGGTGTCTTTGCCGACGTCCTCGAGATCATTATGCTTGCCACCGGCGCGGATGCACTTCTGGCTGTTCGCGGCCCGCTTCAGGCGGCCCATGGGGGTGGCCGGGTCGGCCTGACCCAAAAATATTGGCTTGAACTGGTTCATCCCGGCGTTGGTGAAGAGCAACGTGGGGTCGTCGACGGGAACCACCGGCGAACTGGGGATGTGGGTGTGCCCCCGTTTTTTGACGAAGAAGTCGATGAAGGTTTGGCGGATCTGATCGGCTGAAAGCGTCATATGGCGACAAGCGTAGGGGGAAGGGTTCTGGTATCAGGGAGGAAGGGGTCAGGCACTGGGCATCGGGCATTGGGGGAGGTGGGGAAGGCGGGGAGAAGGCGGTACGCAGGGTGCGCGGAGAGTGAGCGGAGGGCACGGAGGAAGAAGAAGGCATTGGGGAGGAGGTAGGCGGGGAGGAGGAAGGCATTAGAGCGGTTTCGATTGATTTCTAGCGCTGTTCGGCGCGTGTAAGGTGTGG
>CAZJXA010000255.1:0-4448 GCA_964549785.1 uncultured Phycisphaeraceae bacterium
CCCTACGACCCCCACGACCGCTACCGACGCCGTTTCTCGCCTCTTCATTCACCCACACAAAGACGTGGGGGCCGTGATCGCATCCGGGAGTTTTCTGCACGACGGCATGGTCGTCCTCCCCTGTTCATCCGCCAGTTTGGGGGCCATCGCCACCGGCAGCGGCTCCAACCTGCTGGCCCGGGCCGCGGCCGTCACCCTCAAAGAACGCCGTCCACTCATCATCTGCCATCGCGAGATGCCGCTCAGCCTCATAGATATCCGCAACATGGAAACCCTGGCCCGGGCGGGGGCGACGCTGTGTTCGCCCAACCCGGGCTTCTACCTCCTGCCCGCCACCATCAACGACCTTGTGGACTTTGTCGTCGGGAAAGTCCTGGACCTTTTGGGCGTCGAACACCAGCTGAACACGCGTTGGACGAGTGGCAAGGGCCATTCCTAAGCGCGGTTTCGATTCCGGCGCAGGGTCCAGATTGCTTCGGCCCGGCGGGGAGCAGAGGCCTGAACGACAGACGGAGGCAGAGCGGACCCGGAAGGAAACAGAGAAAAGCGAAGGTGGGCGGGCTGCGGCGTGATCACCCCGACGCAAATGCTTCTTTCTCTATCCTCTTTGCTCCGCTCCGTCTACCGCTGCATTTGTGTGGGGTGCTTCGTCCGCAGCCCGTTGCGCAAGTGACGTCGGAGTCGGAGTTTTGCTACGTCGTGAAGTCGCTCGAGACAGGAATCCGGAACACACCGGATCATCGACAAGCCGGAAGTTGCCCGATTGCGGGCGGCGGCGCATCCAGATGGACCTTCGTGGGGGTGCAACACCCCATTCGTTTCTCCCTAGGTAGGCCCGTCGAACCCGCCCCGCATGATTCGTGTACACTACCTTAAATGCCGATCAGTGTTGGAGTTCTCACGCTGTGGTCGGGACGTTTCAGAGGGGCTCGCGAGGGGCCCGTTCTGGGGCGCTCGTTCCTCCGTTTCCGCATGACACGCTCACCATTTCCAGACTGTTCAGACGTTTCTTTCAGCTTTCTGTTGTAGTCGGCACCATCCGATCACGAGACTTGCCAGGAGATCGCGCTTTATGAAGTATTGCCCCCGCCTCAACTTGTCTGCCGCGCTGGTCCGCGGCTTGGTCGCGACCACCGCGCTCGCTTTGGTCGCGGGTTCGACCATGCCGGTCTTGGCCCAGCCGCCGGTGCCGCCGGGCACCCCCGCCGAAGGTGACCTCAAGCCGTTTGCCGATGTGAGCAAGGGGTATGAGAAGGTGATTTCCACCACCGACGACAAGAGTTTCTACAACCTCTGGAGCAAGTCCAAGGACGGCAGCCTTCTCGCCGAACTGCCCCGGGGCTACGAGAACCAGCGTCACTTCATCTCGCTGACCATCGCCAGCGGCGAGGAATACGCCGGTCTCCAGCAGGGCGATATGTACGTCTACTGGAAAAAGATGGACAATCGGCTGGTCCTCATGGAGCCCGAGATCGCGACCCGCAGCACGGGCGATCAGGAAAGCAAGAGCAGCGTCAAGCGGCTCTTCACGGATCGGGTGATTCTTGATGTGCCGATCCTTTCGACGGGCCCCAGCGGCCAGCCGGTCTTCGACATGAAGGAACTGCTGGCCGGCCGCGTGGCGCAGTTCTTCGGCAACGGCGGGTTTCTGTCCTCGGGGGCCCGGGGCGCCAACCCGCGGCTCTCCTCGCTGAAGAGTGCCAAGGCCTTCCCGCACAACGTCGAGATTTCCTATGAGATGCCGACGGAAGGCGGCCGGCTGAAGGAGTTCCACTACTCCATCAGCCTGATCCCCGATTCCACGGGCTACACGCCCCGCGAGGCCGATGAACGGGTCGGCTACTTCACCACGGTCTACCGCGACCTCGGAAAGTTCACCGACAAAGACAAGTGGGTCCGGTACGTCAACCGCTGGAACCTCGAGAAGCGCGACCCAAAGCTCAAACTCAGCCCCCCCAAAGAACCCATCGTGTTCTACATTGAGTCCGCCGTTCCCGTGCGCTACCGCCGCTGGGTCCGCGACGGCCTCCTCGATTGGAACAAGGCCTTCGAGAACATCGGCATCATCGACGCCATCGAAGTTCGCCAGCAGGATGAATCGACCGGCGCGTTCATGGACCTTGATCCCGAGGACGTCCGCTACAACTTCATCCGCTGGTTGTCCAACGACATCGGCACCGCCATCGGGCCTTCGCGCGTCCACCCCCTCACCGGTCAGATCCTCGATGCCGACATCGTTCTGACCGACGGCTGGATCCGCCACTTCTGGGTTCAGTACAACCAGATCCTCCCCGAGATCGCCATGGAAGGGATGGCCCCCGAAACCTTGGCGTGGCTCGACAAGAACCCGCAGTGGGATCCGCGCATCCGTCTCGCCGACCCGGCCCAACGTCAGTTCCTGATTGCTCAGCGGGCTCGCAAGGGCGTTCTGGCGTACGGCGGCCACGCCATCGCCGCCCTCGACCCCGCCATGAAGGACGGCCAGTCCCGAATGATCGGGACCGGCGAATTCGACGGCCTCACGGGCCGTACGAGCCAGTCGGCCGGCCTCTGCATGGCCGCCACGGGCAAGGCGTTTGACATGGCGATGGTCCGCATGACCCTCGACCTGATGTCCGAAGACGAACTGGCCGCCCTCGAACCCGAGAGCGCCAAGAAGAAAAAAGCCCGGAAGGAAGCCGAGGAAGCGGCGGAGAAGGCGGATGGCAGCGACTCCGCATCCGAGGCCGACAAGTCCGACGAACAGAAAGAGGCCGACAAGAAGAAGGCCGAGGCCAAGAAAGAGGCCGACAAGCCCGAAAGCCTCGACGGCGTGCCGGAATGGTTCATCGGGCCCCTGATGCGCGACCTCACCTGCCACGAAGTAGGCCACACCCTGGGCCTGCGTCACAACTTCAAGGCCTCCAGCATCTACACGATGGAGGAAATCGCTTCCGACGCCGTCAAGGGCAAGGTCTCCTACACCGGCTCGGTCATGGACTACACCGCCGCCAACATGTCCATGAAGGACGGCAAACTGACGGGCGACGTCACGATGATCGACATCGGACCCTACGACATGTGGGCCATCGAATATGGCTACGGCTCGGGCGACCTGAAGGAAGTCCTCAAGCGCAACACCGATCCGCTCCTCACTTACGGCACGGATGAGGACACCGGCGGCCCCGATCCGCTGGCCCGCCGCTACGACTTCGCCAAAGACCCCATCAACTTCGCCAAAGATCAGATGACCCTGGCCCGCTACCACCGGGGCCGCCTTCTCGACAAGTTCGTCAAAGACGGCGAATCGTGGGCCAAAGCCCGGCGTGGCTACACCCTCACCCTGGGCATGCAGACGCGGTGCCTGAGCATGATGTCCAACTGGGTGGGCGGCGCGTTTGTCAATCGTGCCCGCAAGGGCGACCCGAACGCCACCAACCCCCTCCAACCCGTCCCCGCCGAGCAGCAGCGTGAGGCTCTGGCGTGGGTCATCGAGAACTCGTTCTTCGATGAGTCGTTCGGCCTCACCCCCGAACTCCTGTCCAAGATGACGGTCGACAAGTGGATGGACCAGGGCGGCTTCGGCGAGGCCATGCAGGAACCCACCTGGCCGATCCACGACCGTGTGGCCGGCGTTCAGAGTTCGGTGTTGACCATGCTGATGAACCCGACCACCCTGCGGCGCGTGTTCGACAACGAACTGCTGGTTCCCTCGGATTTGGATGCCGTGACACTGCCCGAGGTGTTGGACACCATCACCAACGCGGTGTGGAGCGAACTCGACACCACTTCCGAAACCGACTTCACGGCCCGCAAGCCGATGATCTCCAGCCTCCGCCGCAACCTGCAGCGCGAGCACCTGGAGCGCATGATCGACCTCGCCATGGGCACGGGCTCGGGCGAGGCGGGCAAGCCGGTCAGTAATCTGGCGACCTCGAAACTCCGCTCGGTTCGTGGCAAAATCGCCGACGTGATCGGCGAGAAAGCCGACGAACAGGGCAACCTCGACGCTTACACCTTCGCACACCTTTCCGAGGCCCAGATCCGCATCGACAAGGCCCTCGACGCCAACTACATCATCAACGGCGGCTCCATGATCCCGGACCTCCGCTTTCTCTTCGGCCAGACCCCCAACACCATTCCTAATAACACCTCGATCTCGCCCGAAGCCCTCATCCCGGGAGCCTCGAGCACCATCGCCCCTTCGCCGGCGCCCGCCGCCCCTGCGGTTGATCCCACGAAGCCCTGACTCACGCCTTCCATCCCTTAAACCCCTGAGCCCGCGGCACCATTCGCCGCGGGCTTTTCGTTGGTGCGATCGGTGTGTGCAGGGACCGCGTCGCTGACGACCTCCCCGTGTTCTCGGGGCCGATCCCGAAACTTTGCCGGACGACCGTCTTATCGTTTTCCTCGGTGCTCTCTGACTCTCCATAGGTTTCCATCTTGGTCAATGTCCCCTCCCACGAGCC
>CAZJXA010000256.1:0-4415 GCA_964549785.1 uncultured Phycisphaeraceae bacterium
CACCACCGTGATAAACGCCGACAACCGTCGGCCCACCGTCGCCTCCATCGGCGTCTCCACCTCCACCTCCCGTGTCGGCAGCGACCGCGTCGCCTCGTACACCATCAGCCCCGCGATCTGGTAGAGCAAGGCCCGGAACGGTCGATGCCCCGTCGAGCGGTCCCGCAACCACGACAACTTGTGCTGAATGAGCGGGTGCTCGAAGACCACGACGTTCGAGAATAATGCAGAAGGCTGGCCCATAGTGAACGCAACGTTACGAAACTTCCGCCCGGTGTGCGCGGGCGGCCCCCCGCGCGCACCCCCCACCAATCGGACCGGGCTCCCCCGCGATATCCTCCGCTCCCTTCCACGGTTTCACTTCCTCCACAGTCGCGGCCTCCCCACCATGCTCTCACACTTCCCTTGATGCGCTGGCTCTCACCCCACGAACAACGCCTCCTCCGCCGCCGCCGGCTCTCGGTCTGGCTGTTCGTGCTCGTCCTCATGCTCCTCGCCTCCGTCTATGACCGCGCGCTCTGGCAATGGTCGATCGTCGACGGCGAAGCCTTTCACCGGCTCCGCAACGAAGACTGGTATCAATGCTTCCGCCAGGTCGGCTACCTCCCGCTCTGGGGGTGCATCGGGGCCATGGTGATGGCCGCCGATTTTTCCGCCCGCCGGCCCCGCTGGGCGGCCCGCGGCGTTCTCATCTTTCTCGCCGCCGCCTTGGGCGGGCTCTTCGCCGAGGCCATCCTCGGCGGCCTCATGCGGCAGCGCCCCGGCACCGACGGCTTCTACTGGTTTTCGTGGCTCAACGAGGGGCTCGCGCGCGGCCCCGGGCACGGCTTCCCCAGCAGCCACGTCGCCGTCGCCTTCGGTGCCGCATGGATGATCCGCCGCATCTGGCCCGGCTCCGGGGTGGTTTCCGTCGCCCTGGCCGCGGGCTGCGCCTGGACACGCATGTTGGCGGGCGCCCACTTCGCCACCGACGTCATGGGCGGGGCCATCGTCGGCTGGCTCGCCACCGCCCTCTTATGGCGCATCCACCTCCGGGCCTCGCTCGCCGCCAACGGCCCGTCACGCCCACGAATCCCGTACGCTTGCGATTGACACCCAATGGGCCTCCTCGACCGCTACATCGCCAGGCAGTTCGTCAAGAACCTCGTGCTCCTGCACGTCGTCCTCTTTTCCTTCGTCCTGGTCATCGATTTTTCCCTTAACTTTGACGAGTACGTCGGCATCGCCCGCGACATGAAGGGCCCGGGCGGGGCCGAGCCTTCGGGCTTCCGCGTAGCCGTGATGTCGGGCCTTCTGGTCGTCGACCTCTGGTGGCCCAGGCTCTTCCAGTTGTTCAACTATCTTCTTGGCATCATGCTGGTAGGCGCCATGGCCTTCACCTGCAGCCAGATGGTGCGCCACCGCGAGTTTGTCGCCATGCTCGCCAGCGGCCAATCCTTGCTCCGCGTGGCGAGGCCGATGCTCCTGTGCGCGACCTTTATGATCGCCGTCCAGGCCGCCAACCGCGAGTTCGTGGTGCCTAATCTCGCCGAACTCCTCACCCGCTCCAAGGACGACGCCGGCAAACGCGGCCTCACCACCGGGGCCCGCATGCTCACCGCCGACGCCCAAGGCCGCCTTTTCTACGCCCGTGGCTTCGATCTCCGCAACGGCGTCATCGACGGCCTTTGGATCTGGGAGCGCGATGAGGCCGGCCTCATGTCGCGACGCATCACCGCCGAGTCGGCCCGCTGGGACGGAGCCGCTTGGCAACTCACCAACGGGGTCGTGCGCGACCGGTCCGCCTCGCTGAGTGAGGGCATTCCCATTACCGAGATCGCCACCGACGTCTCGCCCACAGTCCTCAAACTCCGCCGCTATGAGGGCTACAGCGAGAACCTCAGCACCCGCCAGATCTCGCAACTGATCGCGCGGTACGCCGCCGAAGCCGCGCCCCCTCTGGCCCGCATCGACGCCCTCGAACGCGTCCGCTTTGGCCGCATCGCCACCATGGTCGGCAACCTCCTCTCGCTGCTCGTCTGCCTCCCCTTCTTCCTCCGCCGCGAACCCACCAACATGGTGATCCAAAGCCTCATCTGCTCACCATTGGCCATCGCCGCCCAGATGGCGGGTGTGCTGGGGGCCGCCGCGGCGGTCCCCGGCCTGCCCCCGCAGTTCTCGGTCTTTGTCCCGACGCTTGTCCTGCTCCCGCTCGCCATCGCCAGCCTGAGCAATGTCAAGACGTAACTGTTGGGGGCGGCGATTACCGCAGATCACCCTTCAGCTGCTTCGCACGTTCGAGGTGACCGGCAATCGATGCCCGAGTATCGGTGAGGTACCGGGTCAACTCGGGCTTGCCCGCATCCATCCCCATCCGTTGATCGATCGTCAAGAGGGCCTGTTCGTGCCCCGCGATCATCGCTTCGACATAGGCTTTCTCGAACGCCATGTCATCCAGCGGGATGAGCAACGCCAAGTCCTTCGCGCCTTTCTTTTGCATTGCTTCAACCGCCGGAGTAATGACCGGGGTCACGCCGTGCTGGAGTCCCAACTGCATGGTTTTCACCATGTGGTCCCCGTGAGCCCGCTGCAGCATCGTCGCGAATTCTTTAACGCCAGGGCTCAGATTCTCGGTCTGGGCATGGGCCGCAGCGAGTACCTCGTTGAGGTCGATGGCGATGATGGTCGCCAACGTCTCCGAGGCGACCGCCGAGCCGGAATTGACCGCTCCCGACGTCCCCTCAGTCGCCGCGCGCCGCGGCGATCCCGGGATCACCGGCGTATCCGGGAATTCCGCCCGCGACCGGTCGTGAGGCGCAAACTGTAATGCCTCGACGTACGCCGGTTTCTCACCCTTGACGTCCTGCCCCACGATGTCGCCGAAGGCTTCCCGCGCCGACTCAACGCTGTGCTTGCCTGTCACGATGTCGTGATCCAAGTTGAGCGTGAGCACGTTGTGCCCTTCCAGGTCGCACCGTGCGGAAAGCTCGCCGACCGTTCGGTTGATCGTGCTGCTGCCGTCGAAGGCGATCAGGTCCCCGACCTTGTCCTGCGGCACGTCGTAGACGATCGTGTGTTCAAGGAAATCGACGTGCGGAAGCGGAAAATCATGCGGCGTCTCGAGGTTCAAGACGCTGATCCGCTTGAACGGCCCGGTGTTGTGCCACACCACCCGATACTCCGTGGCTTCGTGCGGCTGCCCGTACTTTTCAATCATCTGCAGAGCGCCCATCTTGGGCCGCTCGGCCCACCCGGCGATCGCGGTGTTCACGGCCTTCTCGTCTTGGCGCTTCAATTTCATCGGCATGGCGTCCGCGCTGTGGCCACGTTGATCCGAGTGGCGGGCCGCCTCCGGCTGCGTCCGCTCGCCTGTCCCTAGCACAGCCATCGAGCCCTGCCGATGCGTGGAGCCCCACTCAGACCCCGGCTGAGTCCTCGAAGCAGAAGCGTTCCGCTCTCCGGAGTTCTGACATCCAAGCCCTCCAGCCACGGCCAGACCAACGGTCAAGAGAATGCTGCAACGACGGGATTGGACGCACAACGACATGACTTACTCCCGGAAGGAGGATGTGACGATACATTCAGGCGGCGGCTCGGCCGAAATCAGTCTTGACCGGGGCTGCCAATGACCCGTGAAGCCGCACTAAATTCGGGCTTACGCCGCGCGGGTGTGCCATCGGGCCGCCGAGGTCTTGCCTGCCGCTGACTGCCCGCCCACTCGGCCACTTCCCCTCCTCCTACGCTCCCGGTATGGCCAGCATCTGCTACTACTTCCAGGTCCATCAGCCCCACCGTCTTCGCCGCTACAGCGTCTTCGACAACGACCCGTTCTACTTCGATGACGCCAAGAACGGCGAGATCTGCCGCAAGGTGGCCGACAAGTGCTACCGGCCCACCACCCGGCTGATCCTGGACCTCGTGCGCCGCCACAAGGGCGAGTTCCGCGTTTCCTACGCGATCACCGGGACCGTCCTCGACCAGTTGGAACGCTTCTGCCCGGACGTGATCGACCTCTTCCGCGAACTCGCCAAGTCCGGCTGCTGCGAGTTTGTCGGCGAGACCTACTTCCACTCACTGAGCGGCCTCTACAACCGCGACGAGTTCACCGAGCAGGTGGACATGCACACCAAGAAAATTCAGGACCTCTTTGGCAAAACGCCCGAGGTCTTCCGCAACACCGAACTGATCTACAACAACGACCTCGCCTGGTTCGTCGCCCAGATGAAGGACGCGGCCGGAAACGCCCGCTTCCGCGGCATGATCTGCGAAGGCACCGACTTTCATCTCGGCTACCGCTCCCCGAACTTCGTCTACAAGCCGCCCGGCGATCCCGTCGGAAAGGACGGCAAGCCGTTCGGCCTCCTTCTCAAGAACTACCGCCTCTCCGACGACATCGCCTTCCGCTTCAGCAACAAGGGCTGGGCCGAGTGGCCGCT
>CAZJXA010000257.1:0-4401 GCA_964549785.1 uncultured Phycisphaeraceae bacterium
CACTTCCGACTCGCGCCCGAACTCTGCGCCCCCGCACGCCGATACAATTGCTACGCCCCATGCCTCCGCGCCCCGCCACTCCCGCTAAACCTAACACCGCGCCCCTCGCGCCCCGCGGCGTCTCGTGGCTCACCGGCCTCTCACTCCTCTTTGTCGTTGCGTTCTCGGTTCAGGTTCTCGATCCCACACCAATCCAAGCAGCCGGCACCGGCCGCAACTCCGAACGGGCCGTCGAGATCGGCGCGTCCAAGCAATCCGCGGTCCCCGCGCGTCGGCAACGCCAGCGACCTCAACACGTTGCCTCCCGCGTTCTTCGTGACCGTTCTGCCGCGCCACACACACCCGCACTCGCCGCGACCCTTGACCGCGCCCCCTTTTCCGGGCCGATCCTCATCACTTTCCTCGCGCTGCCGCCGCCACATGTGACGATCTGAATCCCCGCCGCGACGTTTCGCGGCTGTCACCCCACAGGCGTTTCCCCCTCAATTTAGTTTCGACCCCGCGCGGTGCAGCGCGAAGGCCAAGGCGTAGGTACGCGGTGTCTTCGTGCGCCATCCGGCGTTCGGGTGTTTCCTATGAAGCCGCAAGGCCCTCCGCGATTTTCCTGGAGGCAGGCTTCGGCACCACAAAGGCAGTTCTCCAATGGGCGAAAAAGGCATCCCTCTCATCGGTCCGATCCTCAACCGCATCATCGGCACTCGGAACGATCGGTTCGTCAAGAAGTACACGCAGCGCGTCGATCAGATCAACGCCCGCGAATCCAAGGTCAAGGCAATGACCGACACCGAGATCCGGGCCCAGTTCAAGGACCTCCGCACCCGCATCGATGGCGGGGCCAAGCCCGACGACCTCATGAGCGAGGCCTTCGCCGTCGCCCGCGAGGCCATGGACCGGTCCGTCGGCATCCGCAACGTCTTCAATCTCAAGCACGGTTTCGACCCGGCCCCTCTCCCGCCCGACGCCCGCGCCATGTTCGACCGCATCCGCGCCGAGATTGAGACGATGCCCGCGGTCGTCCCCCAAACCGCCGGCTGGAAGCCCGGGATGCAGCTGCCCGCCGGAATGGTCGGCGACGACGCCAACGAGTTTCTCGGGTGCGTGGAACCCCAGCTCCCCTACCTCCGAGTTGAAATCCCTCCCGCGTTCTATGACGCCATCCGCACCCTCATCCCCGAGAGCCGCCCCCCCTTCAGGGCCCGCCCCTTCGACGTCCAGTTGATCGGCGGCATGGTCCTTACCCAGGGCAAGATCGCCGAGATGCGCACCGGCGAAGGCAAAACCATTGTCGGCCCGCTCGCCACCTACCTCGCCTGCATCGACCGCCGCAAGGTCCACGTGGTCACCGTCAACGATTACCTCGTCCAGCGCGACCGCGACTGGACCTACCCCTTCTTCCACGCTCTTGGCCTCACCGTCGGCGCCATCCACCCGCAGCACATGCAGGATGAAGACCTCAAGCGGCTCATGTACCGCTGCGATGTGGTCTATGGCACAACGTCCGAGTTCGGCTTCGATTACCTCCGCGACAATATGAAGAGCAGCGCGGAAACCCAGGTCCAGAAGCGCCGCGACTTCGCCATCGTCGACGAAGTCGACAGCACCCTGGTCGATGAAGCCCGCACCCCGCTCATCATCAGCGGCCAGGCCCACGACGATCAGCCCCGCTACGAACTCGCCGACCGGCTCGCCCGCCACCTCGTCGACAAGCAGCGTCCGTGGACAACCGCCGAGGAGGTCGTCGAAAAGTCTCGCCTCCGCGCCAAAGGCCTGGAAGGCGACATCCGGCAGGCCCGCGACCGCGCCAAAGTCCCGGAGCTCCAGAAGCAACTCGCTGACACCAAGGCCGAACTGCCCAAACTCGAGGCCGACCGCGACCGCTTCACCCAGTACTTCGAGGTGAAGATGGAACGCAAGCAGAGCCATATCACCCACGAGGGCATCAGCGAGGCCCAGCGCGTCGCCGGTCTGGGCTCCCTCTACGTGGACGAGAACATCGACCTCCCCCACTTGCTCGAGCAGTCCGTCCGCGCCCACACCGTCTATGAACGCGACCGCGACTACGTCATCATGGACGTCCAGGACAATCAGTCCGGCCGCAAGCAGCCCACCATCGTCATCGTCGACGTCAACACCGGCCGCCCCATGATCGGTCGCCAGTGGTCCGACGGCCTCCACCAGGCCATCGAGTGCAAAGAGAAAGTGCCGATCAAGCAGGAAACCCAGACCGTCGCCACCATCACCATCCAGAACTTCTTCAAGATGTACAAGCGTCTCGCGGGCATGACCGGCACCGCCGACACCGAGGCCCAGGAGTTCCACGACATCTACGGCCTCGACGTCGTCTCCATCCCCACCAACAAGCCCGTCGTCCGCAAGGACTTTGACGACCTCGTCTTCCTCTCCGCCAAAGACAAGTGGGAGAAAATCTCCGACGAGATCAAGGCCTTCCACGACGTCGGCCGCCCCGTCCTCGTCGGCACCACCAGCGTCGAGAAGAGCGAGACGCTCTCCAAAATGCTGATGCAGCGCCACGGCATCCAGCACGAAGTCCTCAACGCCAAGCAGCACGAGCGCGAGGGCAACATCATCGAATCCGCCGGCCAGTTGGGCGCCGTGATGATCGCCACCAACATGGCCGGTCGCGGCACCGACATCAAACTCGGCAAGATCACCCGCGAAACGCTCCTCGACCATTGGCTCAAGCGCGGGCTCGCGCCCCGAACCCTCACCGTCACCTCCACCCCCGACGAAGTGAAGGAACAGATCTACCGCAAGATCGCCCCGCAGGAACTCGATGTCCAACGCCGCGAGATCGAGACACTCCCCTTCGCCGAACTCGAACTCCGCCTCCTCCGCCACTGGGCCCTGCTCAACACCTGGGAGGCGCCCAAGTCCATCGAGAAGATGAACGCCAAAGACCTGCGCGAGGCCCTCGACCTGGGCGGCCGGTTCTCCCTCCACCGCATCGGCTGGTTCGACACCCTCGAGCAGATCGGCGGCCTGCACGTCATCGGCACCGAACGCCACGACGCCCGCCGCATCGACAATCAGTTGCGGGGCCGCTCCGGCCGCCAGGGTGACCGCGGCTCGTCCCGCTTCTTCGTGAGCCTCGAAGACGACCTCATGAAACTCTTCGCCGGCGAAACCACCCAGAAGTTCCTCGCCCGCATGGGCATGAAGGAAGGGGACGCCATCGAGCACCCGATGCTCAGTAAGAGCGTCGAACGGGCTCAGCGTAAGGTCGAAGAGCGCAACTTCCAGATGCGCAAGCAGGTCCTCGAATACGACGAAGTTATGGAGCACCAGCGCCAAGCCTTCTATGGCATGAGGCAGCGCGTCCTCGACGGACGCGACGTCCGCGGCCTCATCTTCGACTTCATCCACTCCACCGTCAACGACGCCGTCGAGGAATACCTCGACCCGGAGTACCCCTACGCCTGCGCGGCAACCTTCGCCGGCGCCAAACTGGATTGCTCCATCCCGGTCGAACGTGTCCGCGGCAAGACCCTCGCCGACATGGAACTCGCTATCGTCCAGGACGCCGTGCACGAAGCCCGGCAGACCATCGACGTCACCCTGGGCGAGTACATGCCGATGGAGGATTCGGATGTCGCCGTCGATTTCGACACCGCGGGCCTGATCCGCTGGGCCAAGAGCCGCTTCAACGTCGAACTCCACCCCGACGATCTCAAAACCGGCTCCGCTTCCGAACGCAAACGCGTCCAGAACATGCTGACCGAAGCCGCAATGCGGGGTATCGAGGCCACCGATCTCTCGGAACTCTCCAAGTTCCTCATCCCCAATTACGGGGCGATCGAACTCAGCACGTGGGCCATGGACAAGCTCAACCTCGAAGTCACCGCCGACGAAATCGTCGCCTCGCAGAAAGACAACGACGAGAAAACCACCCCCACCACCGTCCTCATGGGCAAGGTCGAGGAGGCCTACGACCGCCGCGAGATCGAGTACCCGGTCGACTTCATGATGCAGATGGCCAAGATGATGAGCCAGCAGAACATGCAGGCGGCCGCCGAGAACCTTCTGGGGTGGGCCAACACCCGCTTCCAGATGGGCTGGACCAACGACCTCTTCAAGACCGCCACGCCGCAGAAGGTCAAGGAGCAACTCCTCGCCGCAGCGACCACGTTCCACACCGAGAACCGGCTCAAAGCCGAGATCGATGCGGCCCTTAAGTTCACCACCGACGAAACGCTGGACGCGCACTTCCAGTCCCGCTTCTCCCGCCCACTCCCCGACACCATGAAGTTCCTGCGCGGCAAGGAACGCGAAGACGCCATCCGGGCCCGCGTCGAAAGCATCCTCCGCGCCGAACTCCTCCAGTTCGAGCGCCGAATCATGCTCGACGTCTCCGACAACTCGTGGAAAGACCACCTCTACGCG